>NZ_KV793298.1:185345-334780 GCF_001808425.1 Pseudomonas sp. HMSC08G10
GCCCACGACACCGGCGAAGGCAGCATCAGCCCCTACCACCGCCAGCACGGCGGGGATCTGATCTGGGAGATCGGCAGCGGCTACTTTGGCTGCCGTACCGAAGAGGGCCGCTTCGACCCGGTGCGTTTTGCCGAACAGGCGCGCGATCCCCAGGTGAAGATGATCGAACTCAAGCTAAGCCAAGGCGCCAAGCCCGGTCATGGCGGCATCCTGCCTGGGCACAAGGTCAGTGCCGAGATTGCCGCCACCCGTGGTGTGCGGGTCGGCGAGGACTGCATTTCGCCAGCCGCCCACAGTGCCTTCCACACGCCGCTGGAGCTGCTGCACTTCATCGCCCGCCTGCGTGAGCTGTCTGGCGGCAAGCCGGTGGGCTTCAAGTTCTGCCTGGGTCATCCCTGGGAGTTCATGGCCATCGCCAAGGCCATGCTGGCCACCGGGATCACGCCCGACTTCATCGTCGTCGACGGCAAGGAAGGTGGCACCGGTGCCGCACCGCGGGAGTTCAGCGACAACATGGGCGTACCCATGCGTGAAGGGCTGATGTTCGTGCACAACACACTGGTCGGTCTGAACCTGCGTGACCGCGTGCGTATCGGTGCAGCCGGCAAGATCGTCAGTGCCTTCGATATCGCCAGTACGCTGGCCATCGGTGCTGACTGGGTCAACTCGGCACGGGGTTTCATGTTCGCCATTGGCTGCATCCAGTCGCAGAGTTGCCACAGCAACAAGTGCCCTACCGGCGTGGCCACCCAGGATCCGCTGCGCCAGCGCGCCCTGGTGGTGCCGGAAAAAGCCGAACGGGTGGCGAGCTTTCATCGCAATACCCTGCATGCCTTGGCCGAGATGCTTGCGGCGGCAGGCCTGGAGCATCCTTCGCAGCTCAAACCCAAACACCTGGCAAGGCGTATCAGCCCGAGCGAGATCAGCCTGTTTTCCCAGTTGCACCAGTTCCTCAAGCCCGGCGAATTGCTCAGCGGCTCGATCGAGAACGAGTTCTATGCGCGGATGTGGCGGATGGCCCGCAGCGACAGCTTCGCGCCGCAAACCGCAGACAGCGTTGCGCCAATGGCAGCGGTACGCCGAAAAGAAACAGCCCCGGCATGAGCCAGGGCTGTTCGGGACGCGAGTACGGGATCAGAAGACGTTGATCGGGTACTCGACGAAGACGCGGACTTCGTTACCGCTGATGTTGTACTCGCTGGACTTCTGCGAGACACGCAGGATGGAGCTGCGCAGTTTGACGCTCAGGTCCTTGGCTGCGCCGCTCTGTACCACGTACTTGAGCTGGTTGAAGATTTCGCGCTCGGTACCGCCAGTGCTGGTCGAGGTGGTGATGTTATCGCCACGAACGTACGCAACGTTGTAGGTCAGGCCTGGAACACCGAAGGCGGTGAAATCAAGACCGTAGCCCAGCTGCCAGCTGCGCTCGTCTTCGGCGTTGAAGTCGGACCAGTAGGAGTTGGCCAGGAAGATGGTGCTGCCGCCATCGCCTACGCGGCGTTGGTCTTTCTGGTAACCGCCGTAGGCGTAACCCAGGTTGCTGTCGCCGGTCGAGCGCTGATGGGCCAGGGTGAACGAGTGCGGACCGGTGGCGAAGGTCGCTGCCAGGCTCCAGATCTTGTTGTCGTCGCCGGTGATACCGTTTTCGCGGACATAGGAGTTGTCCAGCTTGGTGCGGTAGCCGTTGAAGTCCAGGGTCAAGGACTGATCCTTGCTGATCGGGAATACGTAGTTGGCGCCCACGTATTGCTTCTTCAGCACGTCTTCAACGTCGGAGGCATACAGCGCAGCAGTGAACTGGTCGGTGAACTTGTAGCTACCGCCCAACACGTTGATCGACTTCAGGCCACCGCTGTCACGACCTTCGGCGCTTTTGCGCGATTCAGCAGTGAAGCGACCGGCATTGAGCTCAAGACCTTTGATCTCCTTGGAGGTGATCAGGGTACCGGTGTAGCTTTCCGGGAGCAGACGCGCGTTGTCGTAGTTCAGAACAGGCAGCGTAGGCATCTGGTCACCGTACTTCAGTACAGTGTTGGAGACACGGAACTTGACCGCTGCGCCACCCTTGGAGAGGTCATCGGCAGCGTTGCCGCTGTCGCCTTTCTTGAAGAAGTCGATCCCTTGCGCGCCGGAGTGGCCCTTGCCGCCATCCAGGCGCACTGCGTACAGACCGAATGCATCGACACCAACCCCAACGGTCCCTTGGGTGAAGCCGGACGAGAACGTACCGATGACCCCTTGGCCCCATTCGGCTTTGTCTTTGTTACCGTCTTTGTAGTCGCGGTTCATGTAGGCATTGCGCAGCAAGACGTTCAGCTGGCTGTCTTCAACGAAGCCCTTGCTTTCGGCCTGGTCGTTGGCCTGGGCCTGGGTCGCGGCGATCATCGCCAGAGCGACCAGGCTGATCCTGGTTTTCAACATCTTGTTTTCCTTATTTCTGAATTTTTAAACGCTCTGCAACCTGACGCCAGGAACCAACGCCCCTTCGTAGGTTCGACGCTATGCGGATCCAAAACTGAAAAAAGCCCGTCATGTGGCATGCAGCGGGCTTTGTACAACAGCATGGCCAAGTCATGGCCAGCAGGCGTTGGGCGAATCCTAGCCCTGGCTGATTCGAGATGTCAAAAAATCGTGAAAGGCAGATGCTTATAACCAGATTCACGACAACAACCCGTGAATTTCTGGAGAAATCCGCACAGCATTAGGTTTTTTCCCTATGGCGCAGGCCCGCCCTGTGTTGCCATCTTGCGCTTCCGACGCCCACGGTAGTCCCGAAAGTGGGTTGAGTATTTTTTACAAATAGAAACACCTGTAAAGACAACGCCTTACAAATTACCCAAGCAACCACTAATAGCACTCGTTACCATTCGCACTCAATTTTCATTTATTGTTTTGCGGATTCTCAATGTCGGTATCCTCCCACCTTCCCTCTTTATCCTTTGGCTTGTCGCTACTGCTTGGAGCAAGCCTGGCCAACGCCGCCACCACCACCCTGCCGGAGCTCTCGGTCACCGCCGACCGCGAGCGCGAAGACGACAATCCTCGGGTTCATGAAGTCAGCACGGCCACCCGCACCTCTACCCCGGTTCGCTACGTGCCACAGGCCATCGACACGGTGAAGACCCACAACGTCCTCGACTACGGCAGCTTCAGCCTGGGCAAGGCACTGGAGGGCATTCCCAACGTCAGCAGTGGTGCCGATACCCGCTTCGACAGCTTGCGCATCCGTGGCTTCGACGCCAGCAACGACTTCTATCTGGACGGCGTACGCGATGACAGCCAGTACGTGCGCGACCTGCACAACATCGAGCGGGTCGAAGTACTCAAGGGGCCAGCGGCGGTTCTCTATGGCCGTGGCAGCCAGGGCGGTATCGTCAACCGGGTCAGCAAGGCCCCGGAGCACGGCCGGCGCTCGAGCATCGAAGCCCAGGGCGGTAGCGAAGACCTGCGCAGCCTGTATGCCGATCTGAGCGCTGACCCGACTGATACCCTCAGCCTGCGCCTGAACCTCGGTAATGCCGACAACAACAGCTTCCGCGACGGCATCGACGGCAGCCGCCAACTGTTCGCACCGTCCATGAGCTGGCAGCTGACCCCGCAGCTGAACTGGCTGGTGCAATACGAATACAGCCGCTACAACCGCACCCCCGACCGCGGCATTCCTGGCGATCCGCAGACCGGGCGCCCCGTCGATGTCAGCCGTCATACCACCTACGGTGATACCCAGCGCGACTTCATCGATGACCGTGCCCAGTCGCTGCGCTCGCGCCTGAACTACGAGCTCAATGACCAGTGGCAACTGCGCCATACGTTCAGCCTGTTCAATCTGGAGAGCGACTTCGACAACACCTACCTCACCGGCTACATCCCTTCCACCGGCCTGGTGAGTCGCCAGCGCTGGCAACAGGACCTGAGCACTCGCAATCTATTCAATACCTTCGAGGCCGAAGGTCATCTGCAAACCTTCGATCTCGAGCACACCCTGCTGGTGGGCCTGGAGCTGGGCGAACAGCGCCGCAATTCGTTGTTGCATCAAGGGGTCGGCGTGCCTTCCGTACCGCTGGGAGGCTCCAGTGGGCAACACCAGCACACCGGTGCGCTGAAGGTATCGAGTAACAACCACACCCGCGTGGAAAGCGCTGGCCTCTATGTGCAGGACCAGATACGCCTGAACGATCAATGGCAACTACTGGCAGGCGTGCGCTTCGATCGCTTCGAGGTAAAGACTACGAGCAAAGTGAAGAACCTCACGGAAATCCAGGAGAGCACCAGCACCAGCCCGCGCGTGGGCGTGGTCTATTCCCCATGGCGCGAGCACTCGTTCTATGCGTCCTGGAGCAAGACCTTCTCACCGGTCGGTGGAGGCCTGATCGGCATCACACCTGGCGCTCCGGGCAATGGCAACGATGCAGGCCCTGAGCTCACTCGGCAGAAGGAGATCGGGGTCAAGAGCGATTGGTTCGACGAACGCCTGAGCACCACCCTCGCCCTCTACGAGCTGGAGCTGTACAACCGCCGTACCCGCGACCCGAACAACCCCGAGCGCATCCAGCTCAGCGGCGAGCAGCGCTCAAGAGGCATCGAATTGACTGTCAGGGGCAATGTCACCGGCAACTGGTACGTGCGCGGCGGCGTGGGGCTGCAGGATGCGACCATCGTCAAGGACAACAATGGCCAGCAAGGCAACCGCATCAATGATGTAGCCAAACGCAATGGCAGCCTCTTCGTCACCTGGAAACCAGAACTCGGCTGGTACGCCGAAACTGGCCTGACGCTGGTAGGCGATCGATTCGCCGACAACCAGAACACCGTCAAGCTGCCCGGTTATGGCCGCTGGGATGCGCTGGCGGGCTACCGCACCCACGATTGGGATGTGCGCGCGGCCTTGAGCAACCTCACCGACAAGACCTACTACAGCTCGGCCACCAGTGCCAGCCAAATCCAGTTCGGTGATCCACGCAGCCTGGTGGTGACCGGTACCTACAGCTTCTGAGTCAGGTATCCGGTCTCGTCAGGCCAGCCAAGGCCGAAAAAAAACGCCACCGCGATAAACACGGTGGCGTTTTCGTTTGGGCGAGCGTGCACCCAATCAGTGCCAGACGGCCATCAACGCTTCCAGCTCAGCCTCGCTGATCAGGCCTTGCGGATATCGCCCATCCAACAGACGCCGTGGGTCGCCCGTCTCGAAGCGATAGCCACCATGGTTTTTCAACCACTGGGCGAGGGTCTTGAGCGATTCGTGATCCATCACCGAGGAAGGCATAGCCGACTCACTTGTTGCATTCATGTCCACAGGTACTCCAGGTGCCGTGAGCGGCTAACTTACGTTGGTTTTATTACAGAACAGCAGATCGCTATCTGACTGAAACACCTGAAAAACAATACAAGACATATGCCATCGCCCCCCTCCGGTAATCGGCAGCCACAAAAAAGCCCGTCAATGGACGGGCTTTTTTGTGGTCGAGGGTTTAGCGCTTGACCGGCGCCGGCTGTTGCTGGGTCAGGCAGTGGATGTTGCCGCCACCCAGAAGCAGCTCACGGCCTGGAATCATGACGACTTCGTGGTCCGGGAAGACCTTGGCCAGGATCGCTCTGGCCTGGGCATCAGCGGGGTCATCGAAGCTCGGGGCGATGATGCCGCCGTTGACGATCAGGAAGTTGACATAGGAGCCGGCCAGACGCACGGACGGGTCACGCTCCTGGCTGCCAGCCACATGGTCGACGCCTGCGCACTCTTGCTCAGTGGCGTACAGCGGGCCCGGGATCGGCATTTTGTGCACGACGAATTCACGGCCTTTGGCATCGCGGCTGTTTTTCAATACCTCGTATGCGGCGTGGCAACGCGCATAGTTGGGGTCGTTGGAATCATCGGTCCAGGCCAGTAACACTTCGCCTGGGCTGACGTAACAGCAGAAGTTGTCGACGTGGCCGTCGGTCTCGTCGTTGTACAGCCCGTCCGGCAGCCAGATGATGGTTTCGACGGCCAGATGCTCACGCAGAATGTCTTCGATCTGCTCGCGATTGAGGTGCGGGTTGCGGTTGCGGTTGAGCAGGCACTCTTCGGTGGTGATGAGCGTGCCTTCACCGTCCACATGGATCGAACCGCCTTCGAGCACGAAGCCCTCGGTGTGGTAACGCTGGCAGCGCTCCATTTCCAGGACCTTGGCGGCCAGTTCCTCGTCACGGTTCCAGGGCGCGTACAGGCCGCCGTCGAAGCCGCCCCAGGCATTGAAGCCCCAGTCCACACCCCGCACTTCGCCATGGTCATTGATGACGAAGGTCGGGCCGGTGTCACGCACCCAGGCGTCGTCGTTGCTGATTTCCACCACACGGATGTTGGGGACATCGAGCTGACGACGGGCGTTCTCGTATTGGCCGGCAGAGACGGCCACGGTAACCGGCTCGAAGCGGGCGATGGCCTTGGCCAGGGTCACATGCGCAGCTTGCGCCGGCTTGCCGCCCAGGCGCCAGTTGTCCGGGCGCTCTGGCCAGACCATCCAGACCTGGGTTTGCGGCGCCCATTCGGCGGGCATATGGAAACCGTCGGCACGCGGGGTCGAGTTGAGGGTTTTCATCGGTAACCTCTGCGAGGGCCCGGCGCCGACTGCGCCAGGTCATTGATAAAGAGGGCAGCTTGCTCAGAAGCGGCCGTGCGTTACACCATTATATACTCGATAAAAATCGAACTTAAAAGCTGAAAGACAAATTATTTGGTCATAAAAAAGCCACCTAAGCCGATAACAATCGACTCAGGTGGCTCGATGACCTCGACTTAAAGCGCTTCGGACAGAATGCGGTCCACGCTGTCGACGAAGTAATCCACGCTCGCCCGGGTGGTGCACATGGGCGGCTTGATCTTGAGGATATTCAGGTAGTCCCCGGTGGGCTGCATGAAGATGCCCAGATCGCGCAGGCGATTGCACAAGGTCATGGTCTCCTCGGTGGCAGGCTCCAGCGTCTGGCGGTCGCGCACCAGTTCAAGCCCCAGGTAGAACCCGGAGCCGTGGGCAGCCCCTGCAAGTGGATGTTTATCGACCAATGCCTCCAGGCGCGCCTTGAAGTAACGGCCTACCTCGCGGGTGTTCTCCCAAAGGCCTTCCTCCTGCATGACATCCAGCACTGCCATGCCGATCCGGCAACTGACTGGGCTACCACCGGCCGATGAGAAGAAGTAACCCTCAGCCTCCAGGGCCTCGGCAATCTCCCGCCGGGTAATCACCGCGCCCAGTGGCTGACCGTTACCCATGCCCTTGGCCATGGTGATGATGTCCGGCACCACGCCCTGCTCCTCGAAGCCCCAGAAGTATTCGCCGAGGCGACCATAGCCGACCTGCACCTCGTCGGCGATGCACACCCCGCCCCGGGCTCGGACCTTCGCGTAGGCCTCGCGCAGGTAGCCCGCCGGCAGCGAGATCCCCCCGGCATTGCCGTAGACCGGCTCGCAGATGAATCCGGCCAGCTGCCGCCCCCGGGCATCGAGATCGGCCAGCTTGGCGTCGACATCCTGCAGGTAATCAGGTGCGCTGTCCGGCCCACGGAAACGCCCGCGGAAAGTGTTCGGAGCCTCCACCGGATGCACCCAGTCCGGCCGGGTTTCCAGCGCCTGCGGGTTGTCGGCGATGGAGGTGGAAATGGCGTCGGTAGCCACCGACCAGCCGTGGTAGGCCTCCAGCACGCTGAGCAAGTCGCGCCCACCGCTGTAGGCCCAGGCCAGGCGGATGGCCAAGTCGTTGGCCTCGGTGCCGCTGTTGACCAGGAACACCCGGTCGAAGCCTTCCGGCGCCAACGCCAGCAGTCGCTCCGAGAACTCGGCGATCGCCGCATAGTGGAAACGCGAGTTGGTGTTGACCAGCGACCACTGGCGCGCCGACTCGGCGGCCATGCGCGGATGCCCATGGCCCAGCACCGCGACGTTATTGAGCATGTCCAGGTAGGAGCGGCCCTGCATGTCGATCAAGTAGTTGCGCCAGCCCCGCTCGATATGGGGTGGCTGCGCGTAGTAGTGCTTCTGCGAGCGGGCAAAGCTGGCGTCACGGCGAGCCAGCAGGGCCTGGGCGTCGACCAAGGGCTCGGCGTCGCAATCGAAGCCCAGCAAGGCGCGGGGGGACGGGCACACCGCCAACCAGGCCTGGGCATGGGATGGTTTGGCGAAGAACGGCGGCTGATGTTGCTCATCCCGGCTCAACTGGACGCTCAGGAAGCCGCAGGTCAGCCCTAGGGTTTGCCCCTTGGCCAATGCCTGGCCGTCCTGCGGCGCTTCTTCCAGCCCTGCCAGCCATAGGCTCCAGTCGGGTGTGCGCAGCCGACCACGGCCCTCGCCGGTGCGCTCCCAGACACCTGCCTGCGGTGCCTGCAACGCGGTGCCGGCGGGCACGTTCAGTTCCACACCCAAAGCGCAGGTGGCGGGCTCCTCGGGACGATCGATATGCGTCTGTGACAACCGGTACTGCCCGTGCAGGGTGCACGCCGGCCCGGCCTGCCCGGTCAGCAGCCGCTGGTCGAAACCGGGCTGCTCCCAATTACCGGCTTCGCAATGAGGGCTGAGCACGCCCAGGTCGATGCGCGCCACCGCCTCGCCGGCCAAGGCCGGCATCAGCAGCGCACAGTCCGAAAGGGTCAGCGGCGCCAGGGCGTGCCCTGCGGCCTGGAGAATCGCAGCCTCCATCAGGGCAAAAGGCACGGCGCTGGCGGTGTCGAAGATTTCCCACTCATGGGCGATGTTGTCGAGGATGTACTGGTTGCCAGGCTCTACCTGCAACTGCTGTTCGCTGCTGAGCACCAGTACGGCCGCGCGCATCAGCACCAATGGCCACAAGGCTCGCAGCTCGGCCTCCTGCAGCGGATTGATGGCCTGGTACGCCTGGATCGCCGGCAGGATACGCAGCGGGTCGCCTTCGGCGTGGTGCAGCAGGGCAGCACAGGTCACGGACAAGTCGGCGATACGCCAGGTACGCACCAGATCGCCGAAGTCGATGACGCCCTGCAATTGCCACTGGCGCCCGGCATCACGCGCCCAGACCGCATTGTCATCGGTGATGTCCAGGTGCACGGCCTGGGCCGGCAGGTCATCGGCCAACGGCTGCAAGCGTTCGGCGGCCAGCCCGGTGAGTTGCTGCACACGGGCTCGACGGGACGGGTCTTGCAGTACCGGCAGCAAATGCTCGATCAGTGCCTTAGCGTGGCGCGGGTCCCACTGCAGGGTGCGCTCGAGCCCGGGATGATCGAAGTCAGCCAATGCCCGATCGACACGCGCGCACAGCGCGCCCAGTTCAGCGATCAGGCGCGGCTCCATGTGTTTGAGACGCGTCAGTGGCTGGCCCTCGATGTAGTCGAGCAGGCGCACCCGCAAAGACTGGCCATCGATGTCCACCGCTAAAAGATCCTGGCCATCGCCTGCCCGACGCACGGCCGGCACCGGCAAGCCTTGTTCCCGCAGGTAGGCCAGTGCCGCGTGCTGCGCTTCGAGCTCCACCTGCGCATAGCTGGCGTGGCAGGCCTTGAGCACGAAGCGGCCTTGTTCGCTGTCGAGCAGCAGGTTCAGGTCCTGCTGACTGCCCAACGGCTGCAAGGGTCCGTCCAGGTCGTAGTGCGCGCGCAGCAGGGCATGGGCCTGGGCTTCGCTCAGCGAAGGGTTGGGCTGGCGGGAACGCTGGATCAGGGTGCTCAAGGGCATGGAGTGGAACCTCGGTTTTTTTGTCGCTTATATCGCCACTGCTGCTGCCGATATACAAGAGGCTGGCGATAAAAGCCTTGGTTACAGCAAGGCAGTTCCAAACTGTCCGGCTTTGCCGGACAATGCCGCCGCACGAACAAAGGGCCAGACCGCAGCGACCCGGCCGACACGCTAAGCTCCACTGGAGCTTCCTTCAGACCCAGAGGTTCTTTCAGATGCGAATTCTCGTCACCGGTGGCGCCGGTTTCATTGGCTCTGCCCTGATCCGCCACCTGATCGACAATACCGAGCACGAGGTCATGAACCTCGACAAACTCACCTACGCCGGCAACCTGGAGTCGCTGCAACGCATCGCCAGCAACACCCGCTACGAACTCGTCCAGGCCGATATCGCCGATGCGGCCACGGTCAGCGCCGTGCTGGAGCGTTTCCAGCCCCACGCGATCATGCACCTGGCCGCCGAATCCCACGTGGACCGCTCCATCGATGGCCCGGCGGAGTTCATCCAGACCAACATCGTCGGCACCTACACCCTGCTCGAAGCCACCCGTGCCTGGTGGAGCCGCCTGCCATCGCAGGCACGCGCGGCGTTTCGCTTCCACCACATCTCTACTGACGAGGTCTACGGCGACCTGCATGGTGCACACGACCTGTTCACCGAGACCACGCCCTACGCGCCAAGCTCGCCCTATTCGGCAAGCAAGGCAGCGTCCGATCATCTGGTACGCGCCTGGCACCGGACCTACGGGCTGCCTGTTCTGGTTACCAACTGCTCGAACAACTACGGCCCGTACCACTTCCCCGAGAAGCTCATCCCACTGATGATCCTCAGCGCCCTCGCCGGCAAACCACTGCCGGTGTACGGCGATGGCCAGCAGGTGCGCGACTGGCTGTACGTCGACGACCACGCCCGTGCCCTGCTCAAGGTGGTGACCGAAGGCCAGGTCGGCGAGACCTACAACATCGGTGGCCACAATGAGCAGAAGAACATCGATGTCGTGCACGCCATCTGCGCGCTGCTCGAGGAACTGGCGCCTGAACATCCGGCGGGCGTGGCCCGCTACACTGACCTCATCACCTTCGTCCACGACCGCCCAGGCCACGACCTGCGTTATGCCATCGACGCCAGCAAGATCGAGCGGGAGCTGGGCTGGGTGCCCGAAGAGACGTTCGAGAGCGGACTGCGCAAGACCGTGCAGTGGTATCTGGACAACCTCCAGTGGTGCCGCCATGTCCAGGATGGCAGCTACCAGGGTGAGCGCCTGGGACATTCCAATTTCAAGGACCTGATCGCATGAGCAAAGGCATCGTCCTGGCGGGAGGCTCCGGCACCCGCCTGCATCCCATTACGCTTGGTGTTTCCAAGCAGCTGCTGCCCATCTACGACAAACCGATGATCTACTACCCGGTCTCGGTGCTGATGCTGGCCGGCATCCGTGACATCTTGCTGATCTCCACCCCCCGGGACCTGCCACAGTATCGTCAGTTGTTCGGCGACGGCAGCCAGTTCGGCCTGCGTATCAGCTACGCCGAGCAACCCTCCCCCGACGGTTTGGCCCAGGCCTTCCTGATTGGCGAGCAGTTCATTGGCAACGATCCGGTGTGCCTGATCCTGGGCGACAACATCTTCCACGGTCAAAGCTTCACCGAGCAGCTGACCCGTGCGGCCAGCCATCCCTCGGGCGCGACGGTGTTCGGTTACTGGGTCAAGGACCCGGAGCGCTTCGGTGTGGTCGATTTCGACGAGCAAGGTCGAGCACTCTCGATCGAGGAAAAGCCTGCCGAGCCCAAGTCCAGCTATGCCGTCACCGGCTTGTATTTCTACGACAACGACGTGATCGAGATCGCCAAGGGCCTGCGCCCCTCCCCTCGTGGCGAGTTGGAGATCACCGACGTCAACAATGCCTACCTCAAGCGCGGCGACCTGCGCGTGGAGCGTTTCGGCCGTGGCTTCGCCTGGCTGGACACCGGAACCCACGAGAGCCTGCTGGAAGCCTCGCAGTACGTGCAGACCATCGAGAACCGCCAAGGCCTTAAAGTTGCCTGCCTGGAAGAAATCGCCTACCAGAAAGGCTGGATCACCCGCGAGCAGCTGCTGGCCAAGGCAAACGAACTGAAGAAGACTGGTTACGGTCAGTACCTGAGCAAAATCGCCGAAGAGCCCGCATGAACATCATCCACACCGACATCCCCGACGTGCTGATCATCGAACCCAAGGTGTTCGGCGACAGCCGGGGTTTTTTCCTCGAGAGCTTCAACGCCAGGGATTTCGCCGCTCACACCGGCCTGGACATCACCTTCGTCCAGGACAGCCACTCCTATTCGCGCAAAGGCGTGCTGCGCGGCCTGCATTATCAGGTCGAGAATACCCAAGGCAAGCTCGTGCGCGTGGTGCGCGGCGAGGTCCTGGACGTGGCCGTCGACGTACGTCGCAGTTCCCCGACCTGCGGCCGCTGGGTCGCCGCGCGCCTATCGGCCGAGAACTTCCGCCAGATGTGGGTACCGCCAGGGTTCGCCCATGGATTCGTGGTACTGAGTGAGGAAACCGAGTTCCTCTACAAGACCACCGACTACTACAACCCCGCTGCCGAGCGCTGCATCCGCTGGGACGACCCGACCCTGAACATCGACTGGCAACTACAGGCGCCGCCGCAGCTGTCGGCCAAGGACCAGCTTGGCAAGCTGTTCAGCGAGCTCGACCTGCTGCCATGAAACCATTGAAGATCCTCGTTTGTGGCCATAACGGCCAACTCGCCCAAGCCTTGCGCCCGCAGTTGGCCGACCTGGGCGAGGTACTGCTGCTCGGTCGCGACCAGCTCGACCTGGCCAATCCCGAGCAACTGCGTGAACCGCTGCGCCGACTGGCCCCCGACCTGATCATCAACGCCGCCGCCCACACCGCAGTGGACCAGGCCGAGAGCGAGCCGGAGCTGGCGTTCGCCATCAACGCCGAAGGCCCGCGCGTGTTGGCCGAGCAAGCAGCGCGACTTGGCGTGCCGCTGATCCACTACTCCACCGATTATGTCTTCGACGGCGACAAGCCCACTCCCTACACCGAGGCGGACACACCCAACCCGCTGGGCGTCTATGGGCGCAGCAAGCTGGCTGGCGAACAGGCCATCAGCGCGGTGGGCGGCGAGCACCTGATCCTGCGCACCAGCTGGATCTACTCGCGGCATGGGCGCAACTTCCTGCTGACCATGCAACGCCTGCTGCAAGAGCGCCCGCAGCTGCGGGTGGTCGACGACCAGGTCGGCGCGCCGACCTGGGCCGGCACCCTTGCCGTCAGCACCCGCGCACTCATTGAGCGTTGGCAGGCAGGCCAGGCCGGCGCCTGGGGCCTCTACCACCTGACAGCGCAAGGCGAGACGTCCTGGTTCGGCTTTGCCCAGGCCATTGCCGAACACCTGCGCGCCCAAGGCCTGCCCTGCGCCGAGTTGCTGCCGATCCCGTCCAGCGAGTACCCGACACCTGCGCGCCGGCCGCTGAACTCGCGCCTGGACTGCTCGCGCCTAGCCCATGAGTGGCAGGTCCAACAACCGCACTGGCACCAAGCGCTGATCGACTGCCTCAAGTAGCGCATAATTGCGCCAGATCCTTCTGGCGCATCCCTTGATGATTTCGACCTCCACGCCTCCACGCCGTCCCCGCTGGCGCAGCCTCGCCCTGCTGGCCCTGTGCCTGGCTCCGCTGCTCTGGCCGCTGCATCACCTGGCCGAGCGTTACTACCAGGAGGAACTGGCCTCACAAAACCGCCAGACCCTCGACCTCTATGTCGCCAACCTGCTGGGCACTCTGCACCGCTACGAGACCTTGCCGCAGATCCTAGGCGACCTGCCAGCCCTGCGCGGTGCGCTCCACGACCCGTTCAAGACCGAAGCGGTGACCAACGCCAACCGACTGCTCAAGGAGATCGTCGAGCAGACCGGTGCCGAGGTCATGTACCTGATGGACGTCAGCGGCAATACCCTGGCCGCCTCCAACTGGGACAAACACGACAGCTTCGTGGGCCGCAACTTCGCCTTCCGGCCGTACTTCCTCGAAGCTATGCAGGGGCGCCTGGGGAGATTCTTCGGCCAAGGCACCACCTCGGCCAAGCGTGGCTATTTCTTCGCCGCTGCCGTGCACGAGCGGGACAAGATCGTCGGCGTGCTGGTCGTCAAGGTTGACCTGGACCACACCGAAACCCTGTGGGGCCGTACCCCAGAGCAACTGCTGCTCACCGACCAGAATGGCGTGGTGGTGCTGACCTCGCGACCGGACTGGCGCTTTCGCGCCACCCGGGCGCTGACCGCCGCCGAGCGCGAGGCGATCATCGCCATCCAGCCCTACCCGACCCAGGCCCCGCAACCGCTCAACCTCGACACCGCTGCCTGGCTGATCCAGACCCGCAGCATCAACGAAACCGGCTGGCAAGTCAGCATCCTCGCCCCGCGCACGCTGGTCGACCGCTCCGTGCAGACGGTCATGGCCATCGGTGCGGCCGCCTTGCTGGTGCTGATGCTGCTGGCAGGCCTGGTGATGCAGCGCCGACGCCACTACATCGACCGTATCGACTTCGAAGCCCGCGGCCGCCAGGAGCTGGAAAAGCGCGTAATGGAGCGCACCGCCGACCTCGAAGGCCTCAACACACGCCTGAAGAAGGAAGTACTGGAGCGAGAACAGGCCCAACAGGAGCTGGTCCGCGCTCAGGACGAGCTGGTCCAGGCCGGCAAGCTGTCGGTGCTGGGCACCATGTCGGCCAGCATCAGCCATGAGCTCAACCAGCCATTGGCCGCTATCCGCAGCTATGCCGAAAACGCCGAGATCCTGCTCGATCATCAACGCATCGAAGATGCCCGTGGCAACCTCAAGCTGATCGGCGAGCTGACCGGGCGCATGGCCTCGATCATCACCCACTTGCGTGCATTCGCCCGTCGCGACCGCCACGCCCCGGAAAGCGTCGCCCTGCAACCGGCGCTCGATGACGCCCTGGCGTTGCTGGCCAAGCGCCGCCGGGCCATGGCCGTGGAGCTGGTCCGCGACCTACCCGACGCCACACTCTGGGTCCAGGCCGGCGAAACCCGCCTGCGCCAGGTGCTCGGCAACCTGCTGGCCAACGCCCTAGACGCCCTGACCGAGAAAGCCAACCCGCGCAAGCTGTGGCTCAGTGCCGAAACCCGCGACGGCTACGTCTACCTGTACATCCGCGACAACGGCCCAGGCTTCAGCAGCCAGGCCCTGGAGCACGCCAAGGAACCCTTCTTCACCACCAAGACCCGCACCCAAGGCCTGGGCCTGGGCCTGGCGATCTGTGAAAGCCTGATGCGAGCCCTGGGTGGCGAACTGCTGCTCGGCAACCACCCGGAAGGCGGCGCACTGCTCACCCTGCAACTGCGCGTGGCCACGCCCGGCGCGAACCTGCAACCTTCGGAGGACCCCTCGGCATGACGACCGAGACACTCATCGACAGCCGCACCCAGGTCATCCTGGTGGACGATGACCCGCACCTGCGCCAGGCCCTGGGTCAGACCCTGGACCTGGCCGGCCTGAAAGTCGTGACGCTGGCCGACGCCCAGGGCTTGGCCGAGCGCATCGCTGCGGACTGGCCTGGCGTGGTGGTCAGTGACATCCGCATGCCCGGCATCGATGGCCTGCAACTGCTGGAGCAACTGCATGGGCGTGACAGCGACCTGCCGGTGCTGCTGATCACCGGCCACGGCGATGTGCCGCTAGCTGTGCAGGCCATGCGCGCCGGGGCCTATGATTTTCTCGAAAAGCCCTTTGCCAGCGATGCCCTGCTCGACAGCGTACGCCGCGCCCTGGCCTTGCGCCGTCTGGTGCTGGACAACCGTAGCCTGCGCCTGGCCCTGAGCGACCGCCAGGAGCTGTCCACGCGTCTGGTTGGCCAGTCGCCTGCCATACAGCGCCTGCGCGAGCAGATCGGCGCCCTGGCCGCCACCCGCGCGGATGTGCTGATCCTCGGCGAGACCGGCGCCGGCAAAGAGGTGGTGGCCCGTGCGCTGCACGACCTGTCGAGCCGCCGCGAGGGGCCTTTCGTGGCGATCAACGCCGGTGCCCTGGCCGAGTCGGTGGTCGAGAGCGAGCTGTTCGGCCATGAACCCGGCGCTTTTACCGGCGCGCAGAAGCGCCGCATCGGCAAGTTCGAGTTCGCCAATGGTGGGACGTTGTTCCTCGATGAAATCGAAAGCATGAGCCTGGATGTGCAGGTCAAGCTGTTGCGCCTGTTACAGGAGCGGGTGGTGGAGCGCTTGGGTGGCAACCAGCTCATCCCATTGGACATCCGCATCATCGCCGCCACCAAGGAAGACCTGCGCCAAGCCGCCGACCAAGGGCGCTTTCGCGCCGACCTGTATTACCGCCTGAATGTGGCACCGCTGCGCATCCCGCCGCTACGCGAACGTGGTGACGATATCCTGGTGCTGTTCCAGCACTTCGCCGATGCCGCCAGCGCACGCCATGGCCTGCCGGCCCATAGCCTGCAACCGGCCCAGCGTGCCCTGCTGCTGCGTCACGACTGGCCAGGGAACGTGCGCGAGCTGCAGAACGCTGCGGAGCGCTTCGCACTGGGTCTGGAGCTGGCCCTCGACGGCCAGGCGCCCAGCACTCACACAGCCCACGAAGCTGAGCGCAGCGGCACGCTCAGCGAACAGGTCGAACAGTTCGAGCGATCATTGATCGCCGCCGAGCTGGCCCAGCCCCACAACTCCCTGCGCAGCCTCGCCGAAGCCCTCGGCATCCCGCGCAAGACACTGCACGACAAGCTGCGCAAGCATGGCCTGAATTTCGAAGGCGGCGCCAGCGGACACGACGATCAGGAGGAAACCCGCCCATGACCACCGACAGCCAGTACCTGCAGTCCGTACTGCACAGCGACATTCCCCTGACCCGGGAGATGGGCATGGAAGTCATCGGCTGGGAAGATCACTGCCTGCGCCTGCAGTTGCCGTTGGCGCCCAACGTCAATCACAAGAGCACCATGTTCGGTGGCAGCCTGTATTGCGGTGCGGTGCTGGTGGGATGGGGCTGGCTGCACCTGCGCTTGCGTGAGCTGGGAATCGATGACGGGCATATCGTCATTCAGGAAGGCCAGATCAGCTACCCGCTGCCGGTAACCGACACGGCCGTGGCACGCTGCGAAGCACCGGACGACAAGACCTGGGAGCGTTTCGTGGCGATGTACCAGCGCCGCGGACGGGCTCGCCTGACCCTCGAGACGATCGTCTGCAACGCGGGCAGCGATGAGCCCGCCGTGAAATTCAGCGGACAATACGTGTTGCATCGCTAGGCTTGCCGCTGCCGGGGGACGCCTTGCGTCCCTAATCATTCAGCGACCGATGGCCGCTGCCAATTGCAACAAGGCCGGACGCCACGCAGCCGCGCCAGGCAAGGCCAGGAAGAATTCATTGAGCAGGGATTCACGTGGCGGGTAGCGGAACGGCTGGCCATCCAGCCCGATGACCTCGCCCCCGGCACCTTCCAACACACCCTGGGCGGCAGCGGTATCCCACTGGGAGGTCGGCGCCAGTCGCGGATAGCAATCCGCGGCCCCTTCGGCCAACAGGCAGAACTTCAGCGAACTGCCGATATTGGCCAGTTCCAGCTCGCCAACGGCGCTGCCCAGCCCGCCCAACAGCGCTTCCTGCTGAGGGCTGGAATGTCGCTTGCTGGCGACCACCGTGAAGCGCCCGCCCTCCGGCGGTTGTCGACGCACCCGGATCGATTCGGCAGAGCCATTCACCTCGGCGCGCCACGCGCCCAGCCCCCGGCCGCCGAAGTAGCAGCGGCCATTGGTCGGCATCGCCACCACACCAAACACCACTTCGCCCTCCTCGATCAAGGCGATGTTGACAGTGAACTCCTCGCTGCCGGCGATGAACTCCTTGGTGCCATCGAGCGGGTCGACCAACCACCAGCGGCGCCAGGCCTGGCGCTCGGCCAGCGGAATCTCACAGTCCTCCTCCGACAGCACCGGGATATGCGGGGCCAGCACCTGCAAGCCGTCCGCGATGACCTGATGAGCGGCGAGATCGGCAGCGGTCACCGGCGAGTCATCAGCCTTGGCCGTCACCGCCACATCGGCGCGCCAGAACGGCACGATCGCCTCACCCGCCAGACGGGCCAGTTTCACCACTTCGTCCATCAATTGCTGATCGTTCATACGCTGAGCAGCCCCCGCTGGATCATCAGGTCGCGGGCCAGGTACAGCGCTGCGAGCGCCCGGCCTTCGGAGAATTGCGGATGCATGGCCAGCGCCGACAGTTCACGCAGATTGACCTTGTCCACGCGCATCGGCTCGGGCTCATCCCCTTCCAGACGCTCTTCGTAGAGATCAGTGGCGAGTACCACTTGGATTTTCTGGCTCATATAGCCGGGCGAGAGGGACAGCTCGGTGAGATGCTCCAGTTGGCGCGCGCCGAAGCCGGCTTCTTCCTTGAGCTCACGGTTGGCTGCGGCCAGCACGTCCTCGCCAGGCTCGATCAGGCCCTTGGGCAAGGACAATTCATACTCATCGGTACCGCCACAGTATTCTTCCACCAGCACCGCGTGCTCGGCATCGAGCATGGCCACCACCATCACCGCGCCGTAGCCATTGCCGCGACCGACCAGGCGCTCGTAGGTCCGCTCGGTACCGTTGGAAAAACGCAACTGCACGGCTTCGACGCGGAACAGACGGCTGCTGGCGACGATCTCGCGGGCGAGGACGGTGGGTTTCTGGCGCATGGGGCGGCTCCTTGGCGTGAACGGGTTACTATACCGTGGCTTGCCGACCTAACGAGAGTTTCCCATGCCTGTTCTTCCCTGGTCCGCCATCGATACCGTCCTGCTGGACATGGATGGCACCCTGCTCGACCTGCACTACGACAACCAGTTCTGGCTGGAGCACCTGCCCCAGCGCTACGCCGAGCTGCACGGTGTCAGTCGGGCCATGGCCGAGCTTGAGCTGCAGCCGCTGTTCGAGCGCAATGCAGGCACTCTCAATTGGTACTGCCTGGACTTCTGGAGCCGCGAGCTGAACCTGCCGATCCGCGAACTCAAACAGGAAATCGCCGACCTGATTGCGCTGCGCCCGGACGCCGATACCTTCCTCGCCGCAATCCGCCAAGCCGGCAAACGCGTGGTGCTGATCACCAATGCCCATCGCGACTCGCTGTCACTGAAGCTCGAGCGTGTGGAGCTGGCGCCCTATTTCGAGCGGCTGATCAGTTCCCACGACTACGGATTTCCCAAGGAAAGCCCGCAGTTCTGGGACGCCCTGCAGGCGGACATCGGCTTCGAACCTGCGCGCAGCCTGTTCATCGACGACACCCTGGCGATCTTGCGCAGTGCGCGACGCTTCGGCGTGGAGCATTTGCTGGCCGTGCGCCAGCCCGACAGCAAGGCGGGACCGCGTGATACCCAAGAGTTCGCCGCGGTGGAGGATTACCGGCAACTGCTGGAAGGTCTGTGAGCATGCAGTCGCGGATGAACCCTCTCCCACGAAGATCACACGGGAGCGGGCTTATCCGCGCATCGGGACAACAGGCAATCACTCAGGAATGCGCAGCACCTGTCCCGGATAGATCTTGTCCGGATGCTTGAGCATCGGCTTGTTGGCCTCGAAGATCTTGTTGTACTTGTTGGCATCGCCATATTCGGCCTTGGCGATGGCGCTCAGGGTATCGCCTTTCTTGACCGTGACGAAGCGTGCCGCCTGGGCCACGGGCCCTGTGACGGTGATCTGGTCGTCCACCGATGCCACGCCATCGATGTTGCCCGCCGCCAGGATGATCTTTTCCTTTTCTTCCTGGCTCGCCACCTCGCCCTTGAGCACGATCGTATCGCCCTGGACGGTGGCGGAGATGTTCGGGTTACCCAAGCCGACGGACTCGACGTGCTTCTTGAGCTGCGCCTCGGCGTTGGCGTTTCCGGGCGTCAGCAAGTCGATCAGTTTTTCACCGGCTTCCTTCACGAAACTGAACAGGCTCATGTCACTCTCCTTGATGATCAAACATGGGAAGCAGGAGTCTAGGACAGACTTGGCCAATCTGCCTCGCCAAGCCAATCGACGTCCTCTATCAGGGGATAGAACCTAGCGACTAGACGTCGCCCGCCTGCAAGCCTAGGCTTGTGCAGGTAACAAGCCGCCGGTAATCCGCTCTGATGAACAGCAAACCCCCAGTCTGCGCGGCGTCCATGCCTCTTGCCTTGCCTGCCGCCAGTAATACCTACGACTACGTACAACTCACCGACGAGGTGCGCGACAGCACGCCGCTCGCCGAAGAGGTGGCTCTGGCCATCGTCTACAACGGTCTGAACCAGGCGGTTATGCTGGTCAGCCCTACCGACCTGGAAGACTTCGCCGTCGGGTTCAGCGTCGGCAGCGGTATCGTCGCCAGCACCGACGAAATCTATGACGTGAAGCTCTCCGGCAGCGGCTCGGCGCTCTACGCCGACCTGGAGATTTCCAGCCGCGCCTTCTGGAACCTGAAGAACCAGCGTCGTCAACTGGCCGGCACCAGCGGCTGCGGCCTGTGCGGCGTCGAAGCCCTGGAGCAGGCGCTACCCGAGCTGGCCACGCTGCCCGGCGCGCCCCTGCCTCCGGCGCATTGGTTGGCCGGGCTGCGTCAGCGCATCGATGCCTTCCAGCCGCTCGGGCAGCACTGTGGCGCGGTGCATGCGGCGCTGTTCATGGACCGTGACGGCGAGCTGCTGCTAGGCCGTGAAGACATCGGGCGCCACAACGCGCTGGACAAGCTGATCGGCGCGTTGCTGCGCCAACGCATCGATACTGAGGGTGGCCTGGCCATCGTCACCAGCCGTTGCAGCCTCGAACTGATCCAGAAAGTCCTGCGTGCCGGCATCCAGACCCTGGTCAGCCTCTCGGCACCGACCGGCCTGGCCCTGCAATGGGCGCGTAAGCACAATCTCAATCTCATCCACTTGCCCAAACACAGCGCACCACGGGTATACAGCCCTGTGGCGGAGCAGTCGCTGGGATGAACGCGCCCGAGACGGCGGCCTCCCCCTCCTGTTCGAAAGCTGGCGAACAGCCATAAAAAAAGCCCTGTGCGCAACGGCCAGGGCTTTGTCTCAAGTAGCTTCAGACAAGCAAAATTTGAGAAAGTTTCACCTAAAAAACAAGAAGTTAGAGAATTGTGTACAAGTCGTGCTACTCGTCGGATTTCCATTGCCAGCCGCCTCGCCGAGCCTCAAATTCGCCTCGTCATCCCTATGAGGCTCTCTCGATGAAGAAGTACTCCTCGATTCTGTTGTTGTCTTTCAGCTTGCTCAGCGGCGTTGCCATGGCCGGTGGCAATACCGAGGCCGGCATTGGCGGCGCATTGGGTGGGGTACTCGGCTCCGTAGTAGGTAACTCCATCGGTGGTAGCACCGGCGGCGCCATCGGTGCCGGCCTGGGCGGTGCGGCCGGCGGTGCCCTGGGTGCCGACAAGCGTCAGCGCGGTGAGGCCGCCATCGGTGGCGCACTGGGCGCGGCCGGCGGTAACGTAATCGGTCGCTCGATGGGCGGCACCACCGGTAGCCATATCGGTGCCGCCGCAGGTGGTGGTGCCGGTGGTGCCCTGGGTAACTACCTGGGCAACAAGGCCGACGATGACGATCGTCACGACCGCCGCTATCGTCGTGACTACGACGGCCGCCGTCACTGGGACCGTGGCCATCACTACGGCCATCGCAAGCACAAACGCCACTGGCGTTACGACGACTGATCACTCAGTCAAGCAAAGGCCCTGCCCTGACCGGCAGGGCCTTTTCGTTGGTGTCGACTTGGGGGCTCAGCCGTTGAACTGCAAGCCCGCCAGGAACGCCTGAAGGGCGTCGGGGAAGGTCACCGGGTTGCCGGAGGCACGCTCCACGAAGACCTGCACCACCGTCCCCGCCGCACAGGCTTGCGGCTCGCCTGGACGGAACAGCGCCAGGTGGTACTCCACCGTGCTACCTGCCAGGCGCACCACGCCCAACCCCACTTCGAGCACATCGGGAAAGCCCGGCAAGGCATAGAACTGCGCCGCCGAGCTGATCACCACGCCCGCCAGTTCACCCTCGCGCAAGTCCAGCTCGGCCTGCTCGACGAGAAACGCCTGGATGGCCGTCTCGAAGTAGCCATGCACCGTCGCGCCGGCAATATGACCATTGATGTCGTTGTCGTGGGGGCGGGTGAGGATAGGATGGAAGTGGTTGAAATGGCTGCGCTGAGGGGATTCGGTCATAGGTTACCCAGGCTTGGTTACGCGAGTGGAGGTTGCGGCCGTCATTAGGAGCAGTTGGGCTGCCCAGCAGCCCAAACACCGGACAAGCCTCGATTACTCCAGCGACCATACCATCGGCTCAGGACCAGAAACAAAAAAGCCGCCCCAAGGGGCGGCTTTTTCGTCCGTGCTCGCGTGCTTACAGCTGCGGGCCAGCGGCCTTGATGGCTTCGGAGACGTCGAACTTCTTGAAGTTCTCGATGAACAGATTGGCCAGGCCTTTGGCGGCCTCGTCGTAGGCAGCCGAGTCAGCCCAAGTGTTGCGTGGGTTGAGCAGGACGGTTTCGACGCCCGGAACGGCCTTCGGCACATCCAGGTTGATGATGTCCAGGTGCTCGGTCTCGGCACCGATCAAGGCACCGCTCTGGATCGCAGCGATCACGGCACGGGTGGTCGGGATGCTGAAACGCTTGCCAACGCCATAGCCACCACCGGTCCAGCCGGTGTTGACCAGGTAGACCTTGGAGCCGAAGCCTTTGATGCGTTTGATCAGCAGTTCAGCGTACTCACCAGCCGGACGTGGGAAGAACGGAGCGCCGAAGCAGGTGGAGAAGGTCGACTTGATGCCGCCGCCCGAACCCATCTCGGTGGAACCAACCAGCGCTGTGTAGCCGGACAGGAAGTGGTAGGCCGCCTGCTCATTGTTCAGGATCGAAACCGGAGGCAGAACGCCAGTCAGGTCGCAGGTCAGGAAGATGACCGCGTTCGGCTCGCCGCCCAGGTTCTTCTCGGAACGCTTCTCGACGTGCTCCAGCGGGTAGGCGGCGCGGCTGTTCTGGGTCAGGCTGCCATCGGCGTAGTCGGCGTGCTTGGCGTCGTCGAGAACGACGTTTTCCAGCACCGCGCCATGCTTGATGGCTTTCCAGATGACCGGCTCGTTCTTCTCGGACAGGTCGATGCACTTGGCGTAGCAGCCGCCTTCGATGTTGAAGACAACGCCTTCGCCCCAACCGTGCTCGTCGTCACCGATCAGGTAACGGCTCTCGTCGGCCGACAGGGTGGTCTTGCCGGTGCCGGACAGACCGAAGAACAGGGTCACATCACCTGCTTCGCCGATGTTGGCGGCGCAGTGCATCGGCAGAACGTCTGCGGCTGGCAGCAGGAAGTTCTGCACAGAGAACATGGCTTTTTTCATTTCGCCGGCGTAACGCATGCCAGCGATCAGCACTTTCTTCTGGGCGAAGTTGATGATGACGCAACCATCGGAGTTGGTGCCGTCACGCTCTGGAACGCACTCGAAGTTGGCGACGTTGAGCACTTGCCACTCTTCACGACCGGCCGGGTTGTACTGGGCCGGATTGATGAACAGGCAACGGCCGAACAGGTTCTGCCAGGCAGTCTGGGTGGTCATCTTGACCGCCAGGTAGTGCTCGGCGGCAGCGCCTACGTGAACGTGGGAAACGAAGTGCTCTTGGGCGTTGTTGAACGCCTCGACGCGAGCCCACAGAGCATCGAACTTGTCAGCCGGGAACTTGCGGTTGATCGGCCCCCAGGCAATGGCACCGGAGGTGCTGGGCTCGTCGACGATGAAACGGTCAGCCGGCGAACGGCCGGTACGATGACCGGTTTTCACAACCAGTGCGCCAGTATCGGCCAGCTCGCCTTCACCGCGGGACAGCGCTTCTTTTACCAGCTCATCGACGGTCAGGTCGGTGTACACGGTGTTGTTGGCTTGCGTCATGAGATACCCCATCCGGCCCAAGGCCGAGTGCTCCAAACGTTTTGTAGTTGTCTATTTCAAACTACTACAGCGAAAAAAGTGGCCGGATTATGCCAGAAAAGCCCAAAAAAAGTAGGCCCCTCCTGTCAGAACTGCGCTTTTGCGCAATTCGACAGGAGTTTCTCCTGTAGTGAACCGTTTCAGTGCTGAGTATCTGACGGTGCCTCGGTGCCACCACCTGCAAACAATTGCGCCACATCGCTCGCGTCGAAGAAATAGCGCTCGTTGCAGAACTGGCAATCGATCTCGACCTTGCCACCACACTCTTCCACCAATGCCTTGGCATCCTCTTCTCCAAGGCTCACCAATGCATTGCCGGAACGCTCGCGCGAGCAGCTGCAATGGAAGCGCAGGGGTTCGATGTCGAACAGACGCACGGCGTCCTCATGGTAGAGGCGGTGCAGCAGGGTTTCGTTGTCCAGAGACCATTCCTCAGGCTTGAGGGTGCCTGCCAGGGCCACGACATGCTGCCAACTGCCCTCGCGCTCTTCTTCGTCGCGCTGACGATCGATCGGCAACTGCTGCAGCAGCAGACCACGGGCCTTGCCACCCTTGGCATCGAGCCAGAAGCGCGTGTTGAGCTGCTGGGACTGGACGAAGTAATTGGTGAAGCACTCCGACAGGTTGGCGCCATCGAGGTCCACGGTGCCCTGGTAGCGCTGGCCCTTGACCGGATCGATGGTCAAGGTCAGGTGCCCGTCAGGCATCAGCTGGGCCAGGGTGGCGTCGGCCGGGATCTGGTCCGCCTCGTAGCGCGCCATGCCGCGGATGTCGCGATCACTGGAGCACTCGACCATCAACAGCGGAATCGGCCCCTGGGAGCGCGCCTGAAGCACCAGCAGGCCATCGAACTTGAGTGCGCCCACGAGTAACGCGGTCGCCGCCATCAGTTCACCCAGCAGCACGGCGACCGGCTGAGGGTAAGGATGACGGGCCAGCACGTCGGCATAGCTCTGCTCGAGCGCCACCCACTCGCCGCGGATATCGCGGTCGTCGAAGATGAAACGTTGGGTGAAGTCGGTATCCGGCAAATCGCTCATAGGTTTTGGCTATCTGAAAATGATGACAAAATGGTTACAGGGAATTACGACTCCCGTGGCAGAGCGTCCACGAGACGCCCTTAACCCCGTTGGTAATAGAGGTATTTTATGGACAATCGACCACTGTTCCAAGCAAGGTGGTCCTGGGGACCCCTCGTAGCCTGTACCCTGCTGCCTGTTGCTCTACTGTGTTTCTGGTTATGGCCTTTTGGCCAGATCCTGTGTCTGACTTTAGACGAGTGGCTGTTCCACAGCCTCAACGCACCCTTGGCCGACAACACCCTCTGGCGATACGTCTGGACGATCGGCAGTCTGCGTCCTTTCGATATTGTCGTCGGCTTGATCTTGCTGGCCCTGCTGATCCGGGGCAATTGGGTGTTCAAGGCGACCCAGGTGCGCGAAGCCTTCTTCGGCTTTCTGGTAACGCTGCTCCTCTTAGTGGTGGTTCGCGTGCTGTTTTCCAAGTGGGTGGCGATCATGGGCTGGCAACACAACAGCCCATCGATGGTCTTCGACAACGTAGTCCATCTGAGCGACTACTACCCGAATCTGGAAGCCAAGTGGGAACTCAAGGATCGCTCCAGCCAGAGTTTCCCGGGCGATCACGCTTCGGTGCTGTTGATCTGGGCGCTGTTCATGAGCCTGTTCAGCCGCACCCTGCTGCAGCGGCTGGTGATCTGGGGCCTGGCATTGCTGTTCATGCTGCCGCGCCTGGTGGCAGGCGCCCATTGGGGGCAGGACGACTATATCGGCGGATTGCTGATGGCCGTGCTGGCCTTGGGCTGGAGCTGCTACACACCGCTGGCGGCAAAAGCCAGTGCGGCGTTACTGCGATGGACCTCCCCGTTGTTCAGCTGGCTGGCACGATTGCCGCTGGTGGGCAGGATGAGCGTCATTCGCACGGCCTGAATGGCCTTCGGGGCCGCGCTACGGCCCCTACTCATTCATAACTGCCATGCAGCTGATGAATCTGGCGCCGCTGCTTCTTGGTCGGCCGCCCATCGGTGGTCACACCGAGCGCGCCAGCCTTGCGCATCTGGGCAGCCTGTTCACGACGCCGTACGCTTTCTTCGGTCTCTTCGTACAAGGCCTGCGCCTGCGGCGCTCCGCGACGTACATCCGACAAGGCCTTGACCACTACGGTACGTTCATCGAATCCGGTACGCAGCACGAATTCGTCACCCACCCGAGGCTCCTTGCCCGGCTTGCAGCGTTCTCCCCGGCAATGCACCTTGCCACTCTCAATGGCCGCCTTGGCCAGGGCCCGGGTCTTATAGAACCGCGCCGCCCATAGCCATTTATCCAGGCGTACCTTGTCGTCTTCTTCCGCTTTGTGGGCCATTGCATTACCTCGAATTCTGTCTTTCACGGAACTGTACTACCGTAACTTGCGGATGCAAAAAGTCCGTGCCGTGCTTACAGTTCACCACCTCATTCGCAGGGCGTGTTTCGTGAAGACATTTGACCATCTGACTGTAATCGGCCTGCGCGAGTGGGTCGCCCTGCCCGACCTCGGCCTGGCGGGCCTGCGCGCCAAGATCGATACCGGCGCCAGCACCTCCAGCCTGCACGCCACGGACGTAGAACCGTTCGAGCGCGACGGCCAGTCCTGGGTGCGCTTCACCGCTCATCTGGGTTCAGTGGTGCAACTTCGCCACCGCCGCTGCGAAGCCCCGTTGGTCACGATGAAAACCATCAAGAGCTCCAACGGCCAAGCCCAGGTCCGCTATGTGATCCGTACGCCGCTGGCGTTGGGCGACCGGGTCTGGGAGGTGGAGTTCACCCTTGCCTGTCGCAAAAACATGCGCTATCGCCTGCTGCTCGGTTCCAAGGCGCTAATTCACGGCCAGCTAGTAGTCAATCCTGGCCTTAAGTACGTTCAGGACAAACCGGCCTTTCCGGCCACCCTATCCCCTGTCACAGGTGCTGCATGAAGATCGCTGTGCTGTCGCGCAATCCGCGTCTGTATTCCACCCGCCGCCTGGTCGAAGCCGGTACCCAGCGTGGTCACGAGATGGTGGTGATCGATCCCCTGCGCGCATACATGAACATCGCCAGCCACAAACCGCAGATCCACTATCGCGGCAAACCGCTGGAAGGTTTCGACGCAGTCATACCGCGCATCGGCGCGTCCGTCACCTTCTATGGCTGCGCGGTGCTGCGCCAGTTCGAGATGATGGGCGTCTACCCGCTCAACGAGTCGGTGGCCATCGCCCGCTCACGCGACAAGCTGCGTTCCCTGCAACTGCTGTCGCGTCGCGGAATCGGCCTGCCGATCACAGGTTTCGCTCATTCGCCGGATGACATCCCCGACCTGATCCAGATGGTCAACGGTGCCCCCTTGGTGATCAAGGTGCTCGAAGGCACCCAGGGCATCGGCGTGGTGCTGTGCGAAACCACCAAGGCCGCCGAATCGGTGATCGAGGCATTCATGGGCCTAAAGCAGAACATCATGGTCCAGGAATACATCAAGGAAGCGGGCGGTGCCGACATCCGCTGTTTCGTCGTCGGCGACAAGGTCATCGCGTCGATGAAGCGCCAGGCCAAGCCTGGCGAGTTCCGCTCCAACCTGCACCGCGGCGGCGTCGCCAGCCTGATCAAGATCACCCCCGAAGAGCGCATGACCGCCATTCGTGCGGCCAAGGTCATGGGTTTGAGCGTGGCGGGGGTGGACATCCTGCGCTCCAATCACGGGCCACTGGTGATGGAGGTGAACTCCTCGCCGGGGCTCGAGGGGATCGAAGTCACCACCGGCAAGGACGTGGCCGGGATGATCATCGAACACCTGGAGAAGAACGGCGGGCCAAACCAGACACGAACCAAAGGCAAAGGCTGAGCCAACACAGCCGCGGAGCCATGACAGGGCATTAAACGGCGTTACGGGGCAACAGCAACCCCAATGGCAACCTTACCCGCGCTTCGATTCCGCCACCGGAACGATTGCGCAACTCGACATTGCCCCCGTGCTGGGCCGCGATCCGCTTGACGATCGCGAGCCCCAACCCGGTGCCCTTGCCGCCTCGGGCACGGTCCCCGCGGATGAAGGGGTTGAAGATGGTCTCCAACTCCGACTCGTCTATCCCCGTCCCTCGGTCCAGTACGCTGAGCACCACATAGGGCGCGCTCTGGTCACCCGACACGTACGCCGCCACTTCGACCCCTTTGCCCGCATGATGCAAGGCATTACCGATCAGGTTACCCAGCATGCGCTTGAGCGACACCCGACGCAGCGGGAACGGCGGAATCGGCTCCAGGCACAGGCGCACCCGCTCCTCCGGCTGGTTGTAAGGCGCCACGACTTCGCGAACCAGTGCGCCCAGATCGGCCACTTCCACCGGCTCGTCCCGACCATCGCGGATGAAGGCCAGGAACTGGTCGAGGATCGCATCCATATCCTCAATGTCGCGGACCATGTCATCGGTCAGCTCACTGTCGTTGGCCATCAATGACAACGACAGGCGCAGGCGGGTCAGGGGGGTGCGCAAGTCATGGGACACTCCCGCGAGCATCAGTTCACGCTCGCGTCCGGCCTGCTCGACATCTTCAGCCATCTGGTTGAAGGCCCGGTACACCTCGGTCATCTCGCTTGGTGTGTCGCTGATCGGCAACCGCACGCTGCGCCCCTGGCCCAGCTGCCGGGCAGCGAACACCAATCGCTTGAGCGGCTGGTTGAGCTGGCGCACGAAGATCCACGCCGAAGCGGTGGACAACAAGCCGATAGCCAGGAACCAGCCCAGCACGTTCCAGATCTTCTGCCCCCGCAGCGGGTGCGGATACAAAGGCACCTTCAACCAGCCGGGG
This sequence comes from Pseudomonas sp. HMSC08G10, assembly GCF_001808425.1. Lineage (NCBI taxonomy): Bacteria > Pseudomonadati > Pseudomonadota > Gammaproteobacteria > Pseudomonadales > Pseudomonadaceae > Pseudomonas > Pseudomonas sp. HMSC08G10. The sequence continues at coordinate 213,831 of NZ_KV793298.1, forward strand.
CCCAGGCTCGGCGCGTTGACCCACAAGGCAGGCGGCGCGTGGATGCGCAACCGCACCTCGGTGTCATCGCCAAGTTCGGCCTGCATCTGGCGTTGGTAGATCTCGCTGTAGGGCCAATGCTGCTCACCCTCCGGCACACCGGAGCCGGTGACCCGGATCAACCCTGCCGCCTCGGCGATCTTGTCGCGGTTCTCCTCGTCGGCGGCCCAATAGGCGCGCAGTGTCAGGGCCACGCCATGGCTGTACTGGCGATCGACCAGCACGTCCTCGTTCATCAGCAGGTACACCAGCGTCAAGGCCTTGGAGAACAGGACGACGATCAGCACCAGCCACAGGGTGCGGGCGAAGAAGCTTTGCGGGAACCAAAGAGGCGTTTTCATCTAGACAACTACTGCGCTGCGCTCACAGGCGGGGCTCGACAGGGTGCAGGCCTGATCCAGACGCAAACAGGGCGACCCCATCGGGTCGCCCTGGTGCGTGATGGCAAGCCTGCAGGCTCATGTTCATTTGCTGGCGTTTCCGTCCGGCACGAAGACGTAGCCTACACCCCACACGGTCTGGATATAGCGCGGTTTGGAAGGGTCCGGCTCGATCATGCGGCGCAAGCGCGAGATCTGCACGTCGATGGACCGCTCCAACGCATCCCACTCACGGCCGCGGGCCAGGTTCATCAGCTTGTCGCGGGTCAGCGGCTCGCGGGCGTGCATGACAAGCGCCTTGAGCACGGCGAACTCGCCGGTGGTCAGCATGTGCACTTCATCGCCACGCTTGAGCTCGCGAGTAGCCAGTGAAAGTTCGTAGTCGCCGAACGTGACGGTCTCGTCCTCGCTGCCAGGCGCACCCGGTACACTCGGGGCCTGACGACGCAACACGGCCTTGACTCGCGCCATCAGCTCGTCCGGGTTGAAAGGTTTGCCCAGGTAGTCGTCGGCCCCCAGCTCCAGGCCCTTGATGCGACTGAGCTCGTCGCCCTTGGCGGTGAGCATGATGATCGGGATCTGGTTGTTGGCCTTGCGCAGGCGGTTACAGGCAGAGAGGCCGTCCTCGCCGGGCAGCATCAGGTCGAGCACCACCAGGTTGAAGACCTCACGGGCCAGCAGGCGGTCCATCTGCTCGGTATTGGGCACCGCGCGGGCACGATAGCCCTTGCTGGTGAAGAAACGCTCCAGCAGGCTGCTCAGCCCCGGATCGTCATCGACGATGAGAATCTTCTCGCCTTCAGCGGTATTTGCGGTGCTGGTCATGAATAACTCCTTTGGTATCGCCGCGCATTATGGCGTAGCCATGACTACGCGTGCCGTGTGCATTGTTAGCAGATTTTTCCCATGGCGCCACTTCCCGCCTGGCCGAGGCTGGCCCGGCGCTATCACCGCAAGCCCGGCACGATGGGTATAATGCGCCGCTTTCACCCTGCGCCGCCGGGCCTGAATGCCCCCTTGCGGCCTCCAGCATTCATTATTTGTCAGGTGGTTCTCATGGACAGCATCAACAGCCGTATCGCCGAGGAACTGGGCGTTCGCCCGCAGCAGGTCGAAGCGGCCGTGGCCCTGTTGGACGAAGGCTCGACGGTGCCTTTCATCGCCCGTTACCGAAAGGAAGTCACCGGCAGCCTGGATGACACCCAGCTGCGTCACCTGGAGGAGCGCCTGCGCTACCTGCGCGAACTCGACGAGCGCCGCGCCAGCATCCTGGCCAGCATCGAGGAGCAGGGCAAGCTGACCCCGGAGCTGGCCCGCGAGATCAAGCTGGCCGACACCAAGACCCGCCTTGAAGACCTCTACCTGCCCTATAAGCAAAAGCGCCGCACCAAGGGCCAGATCGCCCTGGAAGCCGGCCTGGGCGAACTGGCCGACGGTCTGCTCAACGACCCGCAACTGACCCCGGAAGCCGAAGCGGCGCGTTTCGTCGATGCCGACAAGGGCGTGGCCGACGTCAAGGCCGCCCTGGAAGGGGCCAAGTACATCCTCATGGAGCGCTTCGCCGAAGACGCCGCCCTGCTCGACAAGCTGCGCGTGTTCCTCAAGCAGGAAGCGGTGCTCAGCGCCCGCGTTGTCGCCGGCAAGGAAGAAGAAGGCGCCAAGTTCCGCGACTACTTCGCCCACGACGAACTGCTGCGCAGCGTTCCCTCGCACCGCGCCCTGGCGATCTTCCGCGGTCGCAACGAAGGCGTGCTGACCGCCTCGCTGAAGGTAGGCGAGGAGCTGCCAGGCACACTGCACCCCTGTGAGCTGATGATCGGCAACCACTTTGGCCTGGAAAACCGCAACCGTCCGGCCGACAAGTGGCTGGCCGAAGTGGTGCGTTGGACCTGGAAGGTCAAGCTGTACACCCACCTGGAAACCGACCTGTTCGGCGAGCTGCGCGACAACGCCGAGAGCGAGGCGATCAACGTCTTCGCCCATAACCTGCACGATTTGCTGCTCGCTGCGCCCGCCGGTCCTCGCGCCACCCTGGGCTTCGACCCGGGCCTGCGTACCGGCTGCAAGGTCGCGGTGGTCGATGCCACCGGCAAGCTGCTCGACCACACCACGGTCTACCCGCACGCGCCGAAGAACGACTGGGACCGCACCCTTTCCATTCTCGCCGCGCTGTGCGCCAAGCACTCGGTGGAGCTGATCGCCATCGGCAACGGTACCGCCAGCCGCGAGAGCGACAAGCTGATCATCGAGCTGGTGAAGAAATACCCCGCCCTGAAGATCACCAAGGTCATGGTCTCGGAGGCCGGCGCGTCGGTCTACTCTGCCTCTGAACTGGCAGCCCGCGAGTTCCCGGACCTGGACGTCTCGATCCGTGGCGCGGTCTCCATCGCCCGCCGCCTGCAGGACCCGCTGGCCGAACTGGTGAAGATCGACCCCAAATCCATCGGCGTCGGCCAGTACCAGCACGACGTCTCTCAGGTGAAGCTGGCGCGCGGCCTGGACGCGGTGGTCGAGGACTGCGTGAACGCCGTGGGCGTGGACGTCAACACCGCCTCCGTGGCCCTGCTGACCCGCATCTCCGGCCTGAATGCCACCCTGGCCCAGAACATCGTCGCCCATCGCGACGCCAACGGCCCGTTCACCACCCGTGCGGCGCTGAAGAAGGTCAGCCGCCTGGGCGAGAAGACCTTCGAACAGGCCGCAGGCTTCCTGCGGGTAATGAACGGCGACAACCCGCTGGACGCCTCGGCGGTTCCCCCGGAAGCCTACCCACTGGTGCAGCGCATCGCCGCCGATACCGACCGCGACATCCGCTCGCTGATCGGCGACAGCGCGTTCCTCAAGCGCCTGGACCCAAAGAAGTTCACCGACGAGACCTTCGGTCTGCCAACCGTCACCGACATTCTTCAGGAACTGGACAAGCCCGGTCGCGATCCACGCCCTGAGTTCAAGACCGCGACCTTCCAGGAAGGCGTCGAGGACCTCAAGGATCTGGAGCCCGGCATGATCCTCGAAGGTGTGGTGACCAACGTCACCAACTTCGGCGCCTTCGTCGACATCGGCGTGCACCAGGACGGCCTGGTGCACATCTCGGCGCTGTCGGAGAAGTTCGTCAAGGACCCGCGCGAGGCGGTCAAGGCCGGCGACGTGGTCAAGGTCAAGGTCATGGAAGTGGACATCCCGCGCAAGCGGGTCGGCCTGTCCATGCGCATGAGCGACACACCCGGCGAGAAGGTCGAAGGCAACCGTGGTGGCAATCGTGGCAATGGCGGCAACCGCCAGCAACAGCCACCGCGCCCGCGTGAAACCGCAGCCGCACCGGCCAACAACGCCATGGCCGCGCTGTTCGCCAACGCCAAGCAGTTGAAGAAGAAGTGATGCAGATCCCGGCCGAATACGTTGAAAGCGCCTTCAGCCAACTCCTGGGCTGCCGCCTGCAACGCCTGGAGACGGGCGTAGCCGAGGTGGCCCTGACGCTGGAGCCGCACTTACGCAACCGCGGCCAGAAGCTGCACGGCGGGGCGATCTTCAGCCTGGTGGACATCGCCATGGGCCTGGCCTGCTCGGCCAGCCATGGCTTCGATCAGCAGAGCGTGACGATCGAATGCAAGATCAACTACATGCGCGCAGTCAGTGACGGTGAAGTCGTGTGCACCGCCCAGGTGCTGCACGCCGGGCGCCGCACACTGGTGGTCGACGCCGACGTATTCCAGGGCGACAAGCGCGTGGCCAAGGCACAAGGAACCTTCGCGGTTCTCTAGCTCACCAAGGCTTATCTGCGGTATTTTCGGCGTTATCAAGTATCGGGGCCGCTTCGCAGCCCATCGCAGGCCTCGCCAGCGATGGGCTGCGACGCGGCCGCAGTCGGCACTGGCACTGCTGAAAACCCAGACAAACCAGGCGACAACGCCAGTTCCTTTTCCAACTACCCTTGTAGACCGTCATCCCTACCCCCATATTGGGGCGACTGACGCGTGAAGGAATACATCTTGAGCGAACTCCTCAACCGCCGCCTGAGCCTGCTCGGCGCCAATCTCCCCCTGCTCAAGCAGTGCCTGCACGGTATTGAGCGCGAATGCCTGCGTGTGACCGACGAAGGTCGCCTGGCCCAAACGCCGCACCCGGAGGCCCTGGGTTCGGCGCTGACCAACGAGCAGATCACCACCGACTACTCCGAGTCGCTGCTGGAGTTCATCACCCCCGCCCTGGCGGACCCGGCCAAGGTGCTCGAGAGCCTCGACGAGATCCACCGCTTCGTCTATGCCAAGCTCGGCGACGAGTACCTGTGGAGCCCGTCCATGCCCTGCACGCTGCCGGCCGAGGAGGACATCCCGATCGCCGAGTACGGCACCTCCAACATCGGCAAGCTCAAGCATGTCTACCGCAAGGGCCTTGCCCTGCGCTACGGCCGCACCATGCAGTGCATCGCCGGCATCCATTACAACTTCTCCCTGCCCGAGGCGCTGTGGCCGCTGCTGCGCGCAGCCGAAGGCAGCGAGGAAAACGACCGCGACTATCAGTCGGCGGCGTACATCGCCCTGATCCGTAACTTCCGCCGCTACAGCTGGCTGTTGATGTACCTGTTCGGCGCATCGCCCGCCCTGGACAAAGGCTTCTTGCGTGGCCACCCGCATCAGCTCGAAGAGCTGGATGCCGAAACCCTGTACCTGCCCTACGCCACCAGCCTGCGCATGAGCGACCTGGGCTACCAGAGCAATGCCCAGGCTGGCCTGACGCCTTGCTACAACAACCTGGCCAGCTACACCGACAGCCTGCGCAAGGCGGTCGGCACGCCCTACCCGCCCTATGTCGAGATCGGCACGCACAAGGATGGCGAGTGGGTCCAGCTGAACACCAACATCCTGCAGATCGAGAACGAGTACTACTCGAACATTCGCCCCAAGCGCGTCACCTATACCGGCGAACGTCCGATCCAGGCCCTGACCTCCCGCGGCGTGCAGTACGTCGAAGTGCGTTGCCTGGATATCAACCCGTTCCTGCCAGTGGGTATCGATCTTCCCCAGGCACGTTTCCTCGATGCCTTCCTGCTGTTCTGCGCCCTGGACGACAGTCCGCTGCTCGAAAGCGGCGAATGCGGCCAGTGCACCAACAACTTCCTCACCGTGGTCAAGGAAGGCCGCCGTCCGGGCCTCGAACTTCGTCGCAACGGCCAGCCCATCAGTCTGAAGGATTGGGCCAGCGAGCTGATCGCCCGTATCGCCCCTCTGGCCGAACTGCTCGACCGTGCCCAAGGTGGTGAAGAACACGCCAAGGCGTTGGCCGCACAGCAGGCCAAGGTCGACGATGCCTCCCTGACGCCGTCGGCCCAGGTGCTGGCGCGCATGGCCGAACACAACGAAACCTTTGTCCAGTTCTCCCTGCGTCAAAGCCGCCTGCATGCCGGAACCTTCCGCGAGCAACCGCTGAGCGTCGAGCGCCAGCAGGCCTTCGAGACCCTGGCGCGCGAGTCGCTGGCCGAGCAGTCGCGCCTGGAGCAGCAGGAAGTCGGGGACTTCGACCTGTTCGTGGGTGCCTATCAGGCCAGTATCCTGGCCATCAGCAATTGATGAGCCGCGCCACCAGCCCGCGCAAGCCACGCGCCAGCAGCCAGGCCAGGATCGACGCGATCCTCGCCGCGGCGCGCGGACTGTTGGCCGATCAAGGCGTGGCGGGCCTGTCGATCTACAGCGTGGCCGAGCGGGCACAGATCCCGCCGTCTTCGGTGTACCACTTCTTCGCCAGCGTACCGGCACTGCTCGAAGCCTTGACCGCTGACGTGCATCTTGCGTTTCGCGAAGCCCTGAGCGCCCCTATCGACAACAGCGCGTTCAGCACTTGGCACGACCTGTCACGGCTGATCGAGCAGCGCATGCTGGACATCTACAACGAGGATGCGGCCGCACGCCAACTGATCCTCGCCCAACATGGCCTGAGCGAAGTGGTCCAGGCCGACCGCCAGCACGACCTGGAACTGGGCGAACTGATGCACAAGCTGTTCGAGCAGCACTTCCAGCTACCGGCGATGCCCAGGGATGTGGATGTATTCGCCCTGGCCATGGAGCTGAGCGACCGGGTCTATGCGCGCTCGATGCAACTGCACGAACAGATCACCCCACGCATGGCCGAGGAAGGCAAGCGGGTGTTCGAGGCGTACCTGGGGCTGTACCTGCCGCCGTTCCTGCCCAAGCGCTGAACCACAGGGGACCGCTGCGCGGCCCACTCACGACACAAGGCCACTGCTGCCGGGCATCGTGCACCCTGCAGGAGCGGCCTCGCGTCGCGAAAGGGGCGCACAACGCCCCATCACCCTCACAACTTGGCGATGGACACTTCGGTGGATTTGACGAAGGCGATCACTTCGCTGCCCACCTGCAGTTCCAGCTCACGCACGGAACGGGTGGTGATCACCGAGGTGACGATGCCAGAGGCGGTCTGCACGTCGATTTCCGAAAGCACCGGGCCTTCGAGGATTTCCTTCACGGTGCCTTTGAACTGGTTGCGGACGTTGATGGCTTTGATGGTCATGATGTAATTCCTTCTCTAGGGCTTCTTGGGTTCAGTGCGCCCAACGCAGCTGCGTGGGCAAAGGGGCTACAGGTTCCGGCTCGGGCGGCGTGCCCGGTACGGCGAGAACACGGTTGAGGACTTCGCTTTCCAGCGCCGCCAGGCGGTGCGATCCACGCGCTCGCGGACGCGGCAGGTCGACAGTCAGGTCCAGGCCGACGGCGCCGTCTTCGATGAGGATCACCCGATCTGCCACGGCGACGGCTTCGTTGACGTCGTGGGTAACCAGCAACACGGTGAAACCGTGCTGGTGCCACAGGCGTTCGATCAGTTGCTGCATCTCGATCCGGGTCAAGGCATCGAGCGCACCCAGTGGCTCGTCCAACAGCAACAGGCGCGGTTTGTGAATCAGTGCCCGGGCCAGGGCCACGCGTTGCTTCTGGCCGCCCGACAACGCCGCCGGCCAGTCATGGGCGCGCTCGGCCAGGCCGACCGCTTCCAGGGCTTGCAACGCATCGGCGCGCCAGTTGCCGGAAAGCCCCAGGCCAACGTTGTCGATCACCTTCTTCCAGGGCAGCAGGCGCGCGTCCTGGAACATCAGCCGGGTTTCCTCGCGGGCTTGCTCCAACGGCGCGGCACCGGCGAGCAACTGGCCGGCGCTGGGCTGATCGAGGCCCGCCAGCAGGCGCAGCAAGGTGCTCTTGCCGCAGCCACTGCGCCCCACGATAGCGACGAACTGGCCGGCCGGAATGTGCAGGTCGATGCCCCGCAGCACCTCGCGCTGGCCAAACGCCTTGCGCACGCCCTGGACCGCCAGGGGGATACCGCGCAGCAAGCGCGGCGGTTGTTCCTTGAGCACGGTCATGCGCCCTCCTTCTTCGCCGGTTGATAGGCCGGGTGCCAGCGCAGCCAGACACGCTCCAGGCCACGGGCGGCCAGGTCGGCAAGCTTGCCGAGCACGGCGTACAGGACGATGGCCAGGACCACCACATCGGTTTGCAGGAACTCACGGGCATTCATCGCCAAGTAACCGATACCGGCATTGGCCGAGATGGTCTCGGCGACGATCAGCGTCAACCACATGAAGCCCAGGGCGAAGCGCACGCCCACCAGGATCGATGGCAGCGCGCCCGGCAGGATCACCTGGCGGAACAGGCCGAAGCCCGACAAGCCATAGCTGCGCGCCATCTCTACCAGTGCCGGGTCGACGTTGCGGATGCCGTGGTAGGTGTTGAGGTAGATGGGGAACAACGTCCCCAGCGCCACCAGGAAGATCTTGGCCGACTCATCGATGCCGAACCACAGGATCACCAGGGGAATCAGCGCCAGGTGCGGCACGTTGCGGATCATCTGCACCGAGCTGTCGAGTAGACGCTCGCCCCAGTTCGACAGGCCCGTGATGAAGCCCAGCACCAGGCCGATGCTGCCGCCGATCACAAAGCCCAAGGCCGCGCGCCAGCCGCTGATCGCCAGGTGCGTCCAGATCTCGCCGCTGCGCACCAACTCGACGCCGGCGCTGACCACCGCGCTCGGCGCCGGCAGGATGCGGGTCGACAGCCAGCCGCTGGCGACCGCCAACTGCCACACCGCCAATAGCAGCAGTGGCAAGGCCCAGGGTGCCAGGCGCTTCGACCAGGAAGAAGTTGCTCGACTCATGGCCAGGCCCTCAGCTCTGCGCCACGGACTTGGGCAGGATGTCGTTGGCGACCATCTCGCCGAACGGGCTCACGTAGCCACCGCTCTTGGGCTGTTCGGGGCGCTGCACATCCAGGTGCGGGAACAGCAGCTCGGCGACCCGATACGACTCTTCCAGGTGCGGATACCCGGAGAAGATGAAGGTATCGATGCCCAGCGCGGCATATTCCTTGACCCGTGCCGCCACGGTCGGGCCATCGCCCACCAGCGCGGTACCGGCACCGCCGCGCACCAGTCCGACACCTGCCCATAGGTTGGGGCTGACCTCCAGCTTGTCGCGCTTGCCGCCGTGCAGGGCGGCCATACGCTGCTGGCCCACAGAATCGAAACGTGCCAGGGATGCCTGGGCACGGGCGATGGTGTCATCGTCCAGGTGCGAAATGAGTTTGTCGGCGGCCGCCCAGGCCTCTTCGTTGGTCTCGCGGACGATTACGTGCAGGCGGATGCCAAAGCGTACTTCGCGCCCCTGCGCCGCAGCTTTCTCACGGACCTGAGCGATCTTTTCCGCCACCGCAGCCGGCGGCTCGCCCCACGTCAGGTACAGCTCGACTTGTTCGGCAGCCAGGTCCTGGGCAGCGTCGGAGGATCCACCGAAGTACAGCGGCGGCCGCGGTTGCTGGATCGGCGGATAGAGCAGCTTGGCGCCTTTGACTTGGATGTGCTTGCCGTCGTAATCGACCACCTCGCCCTCGAGCACCTTGCGCCAGATGCGGGTGAACTCCACGGAGGCTTCGTAGCGCTCCTGATGGTTCAAGTGCAGGCCATCACCGGCCAGTTCTTCCGGGTCGCCGCCGGTCACCAGGTTGAACAGCGCGCGACCATTGGACAGGCGATCCAGCGTCGCGGCCTGGCGTGCGGCCACGGTCGGCGAAATGATGCCTGGGCGCAGTGCCACCAGGAACTTCAGGCGCTGGGTCACCGGGATCAGTGAGGCGGCCACCAGCCAGGAGTCCTCGCAGGAACGCCCGGTGGGGATCAGCACGCCACCAAAGCCCAGGCGGTCAGCAGCCTGGGCGATCTGCTGCAGGTAACCATGGTCGACCGCGCGGGCACCGTCGTTGGTGCCCAGGTACTTGCCGTCACCGTGGGTCGGGAGGAACCAGAAAATGTTAAGACTCATTGGAGTTGTCTCCTCAAGGGTGGCTCGGGCCGGGAGCAGCCCCGACCGCAGCGAATCGATCAAGGCGCGGTGGCGACCTTGGCGGGGGGTGTCCAAATCACGTCTTTGATGCTCAAGGGCTTGGGAATCAGCTTCAGCGCCTGGAAGGTGTCGGCGATCTTCTGCTGGGCGGCGACTACCTCGGGCGTGAGCGGCTTGGCACCGAAGCCTTGGCGCTTGACGGACGTGAGAGTGATGTCGGCAGGCAGGCCGAGCAGCGGGGCGACCTGGTCGGTGACCTCCTGCGGGTTGGCCTGCGACCACTGGCCGATGGCACGCACCTCGTCGACCAAGGTCTGGATCACCGCCGGGTGTGAAGTGGCGTACTTGCGGGTGGCCAGGTAGAACTGGTGGTTGTCGACCAGACCCTTGCCGTCACGCAGGGTACGGGCTTGCAGCTGCTGTTCGGCAGCGGCCTGGTACGGGTCCCAGATGACCCAGGCATCGACACTGCCACGCTCGAAGGCGGCGCGGGCGTCGGCCGGCGGCAGGTAGACCGGTTGGATGTCGCTGTACTTGAGGCCTGCATCTTCCAGGGCGCGGACCAACAAGTAGTGGACGTTGGAGCCTTTGTTGAAGGCGACCTTCTTGCCTTTGAGGTCTTTCACCGACTGCACGGGCGAGCCCTTGGGCACCAGGATCGCCTCGCTGTGCGGCGCTGGCGGCTCGTAGGCCACGTAGAGCAGGTCGGCACCGGCGGCTTGAGCGAACACCGGCGGGGTCTCGCCGGTGACGCCGAAGTCGATGGAGCCGACGTTCAGCCCTTCGAGCAACTGAGGGCCGCCGGGGAATTCGGTCCACTGCACCTGGATGCCTTGCTCGGCCAGGCGCTTCTCCAGCGACCCCTTGGCCTTGAGCAGCACCAGGGTGCCGTATTTCTGATAACCGATACGCAGGCTTTCTGCCTGGGCCTGGGTGATGGCGCCGAAGGACACAGCCGCCGCAAACAGGGCGACCAGACCACGACGCAAGAAGACTGTGCGCATGGCGCTCTCCTGTGCGAGTTGGGTTCGGGTTGCACCTGCTTGCCCGTTTGCGGGCGAGTAAGGTGGGAAAACGGTGAAGCGGTGATGCCGGCTCAGATGCTCCAGCGGGCAGTGAGCAGGCGTTCGTTGAGCACGCCCGGGGCCACGGGTTTGGGCCGTCGGGCCAAGGCGCTGTGGAACAGTTCCAGTGAATCCTCAAGCCGCGCCTCGAGCGCGGCGGCCAGTTGCGCGGGCTTGCCGTGCTCGCCGTAGGCGATCTGGCTGTCGTCGGCGAAGATCCCTTGCAGGGTCTCTTGCGCCTTGAGTGCCGACAGCACCGGCTTGAGGGCGTAATCCACCGCCAGCATGTGGGCGATGCTGCCGCCAGTGGCGATTGGCAAGACGACCTTGTGCTCCAGCGCGCGCTCAGGCAGCAGGTCGAGCAGGGTTTTCAGCGCACCGGCGAAAGACGCCTTGTACACCGGCGTGGCGACTACCAGGCCGTCGGCCTGGGCGACCAGTTGCTGAAAGTGCTGGACCTGTGGGCTGTCGAAGCGGGCGTGGAGCAAGTCCTCGGCCGGAAATTCGCGCACCTGGAAGGTCACCACCTCCACGCCCCGATCCTGCAGCCACTGGCGCGAGCGCTCGAGCAGCACGCCGGAGCGTGAACGGGTACTGGGGCTACCACCGAGAGAAACAACCAGCATGAAAACGCTTCCTTCGATTCGATTGCAGAGCCGCGAGGAGTTGGCCCCGCTGGAATGGAATCGACATTAACAGGCTGTCACATATATCTAGAAATCATATTTTTTCATTTGTTTATTCCATTTTGACGAAAAAGTGATTTCGGCGGGTGCTCCTGTGGATGCGGTAGCGAATGTACTGGCGCATTCGCGGGTGAACCCGCTCCCACAGGGTGGGCGGTGATCCTTTCAGGCACGGGATTACCCGCGAAGAGGTGCCTCGGAGCAACTAATCACAGCCCCGATTCATCCCAACTTCCATATCGTCGATCAAGGCCTTGGCCATGGCACTGAGGATTCGGGCGGCGCTGCCTGACATCTGGTCGCCTTCCATCTCCGCCTCGCAGGTCAGATGGCGGATGCACCCCAGCAACACGGAGAGTTCGTCGAAGGCTTGTTGGAAGGGGATGTCGGGTTGGATGCGGTACAAGTCCAGGCAGGTCTGGACGCCTGCGGTTTTCCAGATAATGGGCTTTTCCATGGTCAGCTCTCTGCGCGGTTACAGGATCACCACCACCAGAGCCTTTCTCACGAGGTAGGGTGGCAGCCGTACACGCGGGGTGAGAAACCGAGGCGCAAGAGGAACTCGGCCAGACCGAAGTCTGCCCGGGCACGGCTGCCATAACAGGAAGGCCAGCTCTCTACGCAGTCGGGTTCTCACACCCGGTCGCCAAATAGGACGACCCGGCGACGTTATCCCCGGGGTGTTGCCCCAACAATGCAGCGGCTTCCGGCAGGTGCGTAGGATAGGTCGTTACCTGCAAAGGCCTGAAGCGCTTGGCTTGAGGTTCGGAAATATCCGACACATTGGAGGTCGGCACGCTCCTACAGGGGACACCACCAATCTCCGCGCATAAAAAAGGGCCGTCGAAACGGCCCAAAGATCCCTGCTATGGCTAAGAGCAATGCAACGAGGATTCCTTAACGATTCGGTTGCGGGGTCAGGCGCAGATAGGGTTTGACCGCCCGGTACCCTTTGGGGAAGCGCTGTTTGATTTCATCTTCGTCTTTCAACGAAGGCACGATCACCACCTCGTCGCCATCCTGCCAGTTCGCCGGCGTGGCCACCTTGTGGTTGTCGGTCAGTTGCAGCGAGTCGATCACCCGCAGAATTTCGTTGAAGTTGCGCCCGGTGCTGGCTGGGTAAGTGATGGTCAGGCGCACCTTCTTGTTGGGGTCGATGACGAACAGCGAGCGCACCGTCAGGGTGTCGCTGGCGTTGGGGTGGATCAGGTCGTACAGGTCGGACACCTTGCGATCGGCATCGGCGAGGATCGGGAAGTTGACCACGGTGTTCTGGGTCTCGTTGATGTCATCGATCCAGCGGGTGTGGGAGTCGACCGGGTCCACCGACAGGGCGATGGCCTTGACGCCGCGCTTGGCGAATTCGTCCTTGAGCTTGGCAGTCAGGCCCAGCTCGGTGGTGCATACCGGGGTGAAGTCGGCCGGGTGGGAGAACAGCACACCCCAGCTATTGCCCAGCCATTCGTGGAAGCGGATCTTGCCGGCGCTGGATTCCTGTTCGAAATCGGGGGCGATGTCACCGAGTTTGAGGCTCATGGGGGTGGGCTCCTGTGCTGTGTCTGGTCGATGGATTCAATGTGCCTGCATTCGATTAAAAACAAAAAGAATAAATATTGATTTATTTATAACCATTAGGCATTTCTAGTTGCAGACATAAAAAAGCCTCGCACTAGGCGAGGCTTTTTGTGCAGCTACGACTTACATGAAGGCGTAAGTGTAGTTGACGATGAAGCGAGTCTGGTCCTGGTCGTTCGCTGATCCCGAACCGGTGCCACGGTAGACACCTTGGCGCAGGCTGAAGCCCAGACCTTTGAGGGTACCTTCCTGCAGCACGTAATCGATCCGTGCGTCACGCTCCCATTCACTGAAGGTGCCATGGCCATCGGAGCTGCGGCCATCCTCGCCACGCAAGTAGGCCACAGAAGCCTTCAGGCCCGGCACGCCCAGGCGCGCAAAGTCATAGGAATACTGACCGAAGGTAGTGTTCTCACCAGCCTTGGCGAACTGGTTGATCATGCTGTCGGTGAACAGATAGAAGCTCGACCCACCGGCACCTTCATCGACCAGGCTGCCTTGGTTCAGCCATACGAAACCGCCATCGTCGCTGACCTGCTGATGACCGAGCATCAGAGAGTGGGCACCGAGGGTGTAGGTGAACATGGCGGACCAGGTCTTGTTATCAACCTCGCCAGGGTTCTTGGCGTAGCCGTTGTTGTTCTTGAACTCGTAACCCGCTTCGCCGTTGCGGCCATCCTTGCTGCTGTCGAAGTAGCGCAGGTCGGTCTTAAACGACTGGTCATCAGCGATCTGGAACACGTGTGTCGCGCCCAGGAAGTGCTGTTTGTAGAAGTCTTCGAGGTTGGAGTAGTAGTACTGCAGGGTCAGGTCCTTGGTGACCTTCCAGTCAGCACCGGCGTAACGGAACTTGTTGCTTTCCTGGGTAGCACCCTGGACAGAGAGACCTGTACGGTTGCTGGAAGCACGGCCCATCGCATGGGTCAGTTGACCTGCGTTGATGGTCAGGTTGTCGATTTCCTTCGAGGTGATGGTGCCACCCTCGAAGGTCTGCGGCAGCAGACGGCCATCGTTGGAGACCAGGATCGGCAGGTTCGGTGCCAGGGCGCTACCGAAGTGCGCTTCGGTCTTGGAGAAACGGGCCTTGGCGTTGGCGCCGAAGCGCGCCCACTGGCTCGCGGAGCCGTCGCCATCGTCAGGGAAGAAGCCACCTTTGTGGTAACCCTGACCACCATCCAGGTGGATGCCCCACAACGCTTGAGCATCGACACCAAAGCCCACAGTACCTTCGGTGAAGCCCGAAATGTAGTCGAGCTTGAAGCCCTGGCCGGATTCACGCTGGTCCGGGCGCGGATCGCTGTGAGCTTCACGGTTGTCATTGTTGAAGTACATGGTGCGCGAGCTCACGGACAGCTTGCTGTCCTCAACGAAACCGGCAGCGCCTGCTTGTTGGGCGAGAACCCCCAGTGCCACGGCCAGGGCCAGGCTGGACTTGTACATGTTTTGCTCCTCTACGTTCTAATTCTTGTGTATCTCAAGCGGCAGGATCTTTTGCCCCGCTCGCCATGGATTGGGCGATTTAGCACCAAACAGTGTCTGCGAAGTCAATCGTTACCAATCGTTTCGCGACTTTGGTCTAAGACGCCGCTTGCGCCACAGGATAATGACAATCCTATAAATCCAAAATGACCGTTTTATGACTTTTTAAGATTTTTAAGGAATATATTTGAAACCTTTACTCCCCTTCGTTGTATAAACCATATTTCCTTATTCCTAATGGTTATTTGCAAACGTTTGCCCATAACTGACTTCACGTCCTCGCAAAACCGAAAAAGCGTAGCTGCCATTCCAGGCTTTGCCAGTGAAGCTGACTCCCCGATCAAGAAAACCAGCCATTGGTTCCTAAGCTAATTCTAAAAAGTTATTTATTTTTGATTTCTTAGATCACTTAGTCTCTTCGTCAACCCAGCCCTGATTTGCCTGACGAGGAGCTCATCCATGATCCCGCACACTCCGTTGCGCCTGTTCGCCGCCCTGACCCTCGCCAGTGCCAGCTGGCTTGCCCAGGCCGCCGACTTGACCGTCGCCTACCAGACCACCGTCGACCCAGCCAAGGTCGCCCAGGTCGATGGCACCTATGAAAAAGCCAGCAATGCCAGCATCGACTGGCGCAAATTCGACAATGGCGCCGACGTGATCACCGCCGTGGCCTCCGGCGATGTGCAGATCGGCTACCTGGGCTCCAGCCCCCTGGCTGCCGCGGCCACCCGCAAGCTGCCGGTGGAGACCTTCCTTATCGCCACTCAGATTGGCGCAGGCGAAGCGCTGGTCGCCCGCGACAGCATCAAGACGCCGCAGGATCTGATCGGCAAGAAGGTCGCCGTACCGTTCGTTTCCACCGGCCACTACAGCCTGCTGGCCGCCCTCAAGAACTGGAACATCGACCCGAGCAAGGTGCAGATCCTCAATCTCGCCCCTCCTGCGATCATCGCCGCCTGGAAGCGTGGCGACATCGATGCCACCTACGTCTGGGACCCCGCCCTGGGCGTGGCCAAGGAAAACGGTAACGTGCTGATCACTTCCGGCGAGCTGGCCAGCAAAGGCGCCCCGACCTTCGATGCGTGGATCGTGCGTAAAGACTTCGCCGCCAAGCACCCGGACATCGTCAAATCGTTCGCCAAGGTCACCCTCGACGCCTACGCCGACTACCGCAAGGACCCGAAAGCCTGGCTGGCCAACCCCGACAACGTCAGCAAACTGGCCAAGCTGTCCGGCGCCAAGCCCACCGACATCCCGGTACTGCTGCAGGGCAACGTCTACCCGTTGGCCAGCGACCAGGCCAGCGCTTTGGGTGCTCCGACCACCCAGGCACTGACCGACACGGCCAACTTCCTCAAGCAACAGGGCAAGGTCGAGGCGGTGCTGCCGGACTACTCACCGTACGTCAGCGCCCAGTACCTGCCCAACTGATCCAGCTCTCCCACAGGTACAGCGGTGTTATCGAGAGCAGCGCAGAACATGTGGGAGCGGATTTACCCGCGAATGTGTCGGTGAATTCAAAACAGCATTCGCGGGTAAACCCGCTCCCCCAGAACCGCGCAACCTCCCACCCTCGCACGACACGTCACGACGGAGCCTGCCATGGCCTTGCTCGAACTGGAGCGTATCAGCGCACAGTACCCCGGCACCGATGCCCCGGTGCTGACCGACATCAACCTGAGCCTGGGGCCACGCCAGTTGCTGGTGGCCCTGGGCCCCTCCGGCAGCGGCAAGACTTCGCTGCTCAACCTCATTGCCGGCTTCGTCGCCCCCAGCGCCGGTCGCATCACCCTCGACGGCAAGCCGGTCGAAGGCCCGGGTGCCGAGCGCGGCGTGGTGTTCCAGGATGACGCGCTGCTGCCTTGGCAGAACGTCCTGGGCAACGTCGCCTTCGGCCTTGAGCTGGCAGGCGTCGCCCGCGCAGAACGCGAAGCCAAGGCCCGGGAAATGCTCGCGCTGGTCGACCTCGCGGGATTCGGCGACCGGCGTATCTGGCAACTTTCCGGCGGGCAAAAGCAGCGCGTGGGCCTGGCCCGCGCGTTGGCCGCCGACCCGCGCGTGCTGCTGATGGACGAACCCTTCGGCGCCCTCGACGCCTTCACCCGCGAGCAGATGCAGGAGCTACTGCTGCAGGTCTGGCAGCGCACCGCCAAGCCGGTGTTCCTGATCACCCATGACATCGAGGAAGCCGTGTTCCTGGCCAGCGAGCTGGTGTTGCTAGCGCCCAATCCTGGACGGGTGGTCGAACGCCTGCACCTGGATTTTGGCCAACGCTACGCCGCGGGTGAATCGGCCCGGGCGATTAAGTCCGACCCACGTTTCATCGAGACCCGCGAGCACGTCCTGGCGCGGGTGTTCTCTCAACGCGAAGCCGCCCGTCGGCAGGAGTCCGCATGAGCAGCCTGGACCTGACGGCCGCCGACAAACCTGTCGCCCGGCCAACCCCAACCGCCAAGGTACGCCGCCCGTTGCCCACCCGCTGGATCAGCGCCCTGACTCTGGCCAGCCTGCTGCTGGCCTGGTGGCTGGTGACCGCCGCCGGCTGGATCGAGCCGCTGTTTTTGCCCTCGCCCGCCGATATCCTGGCCAAGGCCTGGACCTTGCTCACCCGGGGCTACATGGACGCCAGCCTCTGGCAGCACCTGTGCGCAAGCCTCGGACGGATCGGCCTGGCCCTGGTCGCCGCCGCCCTGACTGCCATCCCGGTGGGCCTGGCCATCGGCCACAACCGCGTCGCCCGCGGCATTCTCGACCCGCTGATCGAGTTCTATCGGCCGATCCCGCCGCTGGCCTACCTGCCGCTGATCGTGATCTGGTGTGGCATTGGCGAGCTGTCGAAGGTGCTGTTGATCTACCTCGCCATCTTCGCCCCGATCGCCATCGCCACCGCTACCGGCGTGCGCACCGTCGACCCGGCCAAGCTGCGCGCCGCCCAGTCCCTGGGCGCGACCAAGGCGCAGTTGATCCGCCATGTGATCCTGCCCAGTGCACTGCCCGACATCCTCACCGGCATTCGTATCGGCCTTGGGGTCGGCTGGTCGACCCTGGTGGCCGCCGAGCTGATCGCCGCCACCAGCGGCCTGGGCTTCATGGTGCAGTCGGCGGCGCAGTTTCTGGTCACCGATGTGGTGGTACTGGGGATCCTGCTGATCGCCCTGATCGCCTTCGCCCTGGAAATGGGCCTGCGCGCCCTGCAACGCAAGCTGGTGCCCTGGCACGGGCAAAGCCACTGATGAACACCTGCTCCGGCACAAAACATTCAAGCGAGACCGACATGAGCCTGACCATCACCCCCCTGAGCCCAGCGCTCGGCGCCCAGATCAGTGGCGTGGACCTCTCCCGCGATATCAGCGTCGAGCAACGCGATGCCATCGAGCAGGCCTTGCTCAAGCACCAGGTGCTGTTCTTCCGAGACCAGCCCATCACCCCTGAGCAACAGGCCCGCTTCGCCGCCCGCTTCGGCGACCTGCACATCCACCCGATCTACCCCAACGTGCCGGATACCCCGCAGGTGCTGGTCCTGGACACTGCCGTCACCGACGTGCGCGACAATGCGGTCTGGCACACCGACGTGACGTTCCTGCCCACGCCCGCCCTGGGCGCGGTGCTCAGCGCCAAGCAGTTGCCCGCCTTCGGCGGCGATACCCTGTGGGCCAGCGGCATCGCGGCCTTCGAGGCGCTGTCGGCGCCACTGCGGGAGATGCTCGATGGCCTGACCGCCACCCACGACTTCACCAAGTCCTTCCCGCTCGAGCGCTTCGGCACCACGCCCGAAGACCTAGCGCGGTGGGAAACCACCCGGCGCAACAACCCGCCGCTGTCGCACCCGGTGGTGCGTACCCACCCGGTCAGCGGGCGCAAGGCGCTGTTCGTCAACGAAGGATTCACCACGCGGATCAACGAACTGAACGAGCAGGAGAGCGAGGCGCTGCTCAAGCTGCTGTTCGCCCATGCAACCCGGCCCGAGTTCACGATCCGCTGGCGGTGGCAAGAGAACGACGTAGCGTTCTGGGACAACCGGGTGACCCAGCACTATGCGGTGGATGACTACCGGCCGAGCCGACGGGTGATGCATCGGGCGACCATCCTGGGGGATGCGCCGTTCTGAAGGTCGCGGGTAAACCCGCTTCCACAGGGCTTGTAACGATCCTTGTGGGCGCGGATTTACCTGCGAAGAGGCGACTACCGGACCAGATGCAGGAACTGCATGTGCCGCTGATACTGGTCGAGGATGTCGTTGATGATCTGCTCCTTGTTGTAGCCCACCAGGTCGTAGTTCTGGCTACCTTCGGACAGATGCACCTCGGCGCGGTAGTAACGGCGGTTCTTCAGCTCTTGGGTGCCCAACCCGGCCAAGGCGAACGACGGGGTGAAATACCCGCGCATCTGCACTTGATAGATGAACGGCTGCTCCTCGCCCAACCCGATCTTCAAGCTGACGTTGTCGTGGCTCGGATCGTCCTGGGTGATCACGTTCAAACCCTTCTGCACGAAGACTTCAGTCACCTCGCCAATGGCCGGGCGCACCACGTCGTCCATGAAGCGGTACACCTCATCGCGTGACGGGAAGTGCACCGCCTGGCTCAAGCGCTGGCGCCAGCCACCCCGGCCACGGCGCGACACGGCGAACGGCGCGAGCGAGTGCATCTGCGCGATCTGCCGCTGGGACTCCAGGTAGAACGCTTTGTGCAGCCCCCACATCATGCACAGCAGGATCAGCGAGAACGGCAGCGACGTCAGCACCACCGCCGACTTGAGCGAGTCGATGCTGCCGGCGAACAGCAGGCTGCTGGTGATCAACGCGGTCATGGCGCCCCAGAAGATGCGCAGCCAGTTCGGGCCATCCTCATCAGCATCGCCGCCCTTGGCCGACAGCGTGGAGAGCACGACGGTGCCGGAATCCGCCGATGTGACGAAGAACACGAAGCTGATGAACACCGTCACCGCGATGACGGTCTTGCTCCACGGGTAGGTCTCCAGCAGCAGGTACAGGCTCATGGACGGGTTTTCCAAGGCCGATTGGCCCAGGGCGGTCATGCCGTGGTCGAGCACCTGGGTCATGGCGCTGTTGCCGAAGATCGACATCCACGCCAGGGTGAAGCCCAGCGGGATCAACAGCACACCGAAGACGAACTCGCGGATGGTCCGGCCACGGGAGATACGTGCGATGAACAGCCCCACGAACGGCGCCCAGGCAATCCACCAGGCCCAGTAGAACACGGTCCAGCCGCCCAGCCAGTCGCGGTTCTCGCCATAGGCATAGACATCGAAGCTCTTGCGCGGCAAGGCGCCGAGGTAGTCGCCCAGGTTCTGGATCAAGGTGTTGAACAGGTGCTGGGTGGGTCCTGCGAACAGCACGAACAGCAGCAGCGCACAGGCCAGGAACAGGTTGATGTCGCTCATCACCCGCACCCCCTTTTCCACCCCGGCGACCGCCACAGCCACCGCGGCGCCCATCATCAGGACGATGAGCGCGACCTGTATCCACTGGCTGTGGCTGATGTCGAACAGGTAATCCAGGCCCGCGTTCAGGTGCAGCACACCAAAGCCCATGTCGGCGCCCAAGCCGAAGACCGTGGCGATGATGCCAAAGCCGTCGACGGCGTAGCCGATCGGCCCGTTGATGCGTTTGCCGATCAATGGATACAGTGCCGAACGCAGCGCCAATGGCAGATTGTGGCGATAGGCGAAATACGCCAGGGCCATGCCGACGAAGGCGAACACGCCCCAGCCATGCAGGCCCCAGTGCAGGAACAGCAGCTCCATTGCCTGGCGCCCGGCCTCCACCGTGCCACCCTCGCCCTGGGGCGGTTGCAGCATGTGGGTGAGCGGTTCGGAGACGCAGAAGAAGAACAAGGTGATGCTGATGCCGGCGGCGAACAGCATCCCAGCCCAGGACAGGTAGCTGAACTCGGGCTCGTCGTGGTCAGCACCGAGCTTGATCTTGCCGTAGCCCGACAAGGCGGTGACCACCACGAAGACCAGGTACAGGGTCATGGCCAGCATGTAGTACCAGCCGACGGTGTTGGCCGCCCAGTTCTGCGCCGCGAGCAACCAGTCGCCCGCCGCTTTGGGGTTGGCGATGACCACCAGGCCGAAGATGAGAATGAAACTGGCCGCGAAGTAGAACACCGGAGGGTTCATGCGGATCTTGCCATTGGCAAGTGAGGGGGTCGGTGCACTCATTGGGCGCGCACCTCATGCAGCGTTGAAAGACTCGGATTGAACGGGTTCAGCAAAGGGGATCCTCCTGTTGAACACCGGCAATGGACCAGCGTTTTTACTTTGAACAAGCGTTCAAGTTAAACACGGATCGGTTTTCAACGCGACCTCGCCCGACCGCTGAACCGGTCATTTGCAGTGAATTCCGACACGTTCGCGGTTGAACCCGCGCCTACAAGTCCAGCTCGATCCTGGCGTCAGCGCCGGACCTGTAGGCGCGGTTACAACCGCGAATGGGGCGCCATAGAAGGCATCGGTTACGGGCTATTTCTGCCCTTCACACTCCAACTGCAGATTCGCCTGGGTGATGTTGCTCTCGGCCGGCACACTGCGGGTCAACCAGACATTGCCGCCGATGGTCGAGCCCTTGCCGATGGTGATCCGCCCAAGGATGGTGGCCCCGGCGTAGATGACTACATCGTCCTCGACGATCGGGTGGCGCGGCTCGCCCTTGTGCAACATGCCGGTCTCGTCCGCCGGGAAGCGCTTGGCGCCCAGGGTCACGGCCTGGTAGATGCGCACCCGCTCGCCGATGATCGCGGTCTCGCCGATCACCACGCCGGTGCCATGATCGATGAAGAAACTCGGGCCGATCTGGGCGCCGGGGTGAATATCGATGCCGGTGGCCGAATGCGCCAGCTCCGAGCTGATCCGCGCCAGCAACGGCAGGCCGGCCCGGTACAAGTGGTGAGCCAGGCGGTGATGGATGATCGCCAGGATCCCCGGATAGCACAGCAGCACCTCATCGACGCTGCGCGCCGCCGGGTCACCGTGATAAGCGGCCAGCACGTCGGTATCGAGCAGTACACGCAGGCTTGGCAGTGCCGCGGCAAAGCCTTGGATCAGCTGCAGGGCATGGGCGTCGACGTCCTCCACCTCGGCCTTGCCATGGCGCGAGGCATAGCGCAGTTCCAGGCGTGCCTGGGCCAGTAACGCAGTGAGTGCGGCATCCAAGGTATGCCCGACATAGAAGTCTTCGCTCTCTTCACGCAGGTCCACCGGGCCCAAACGCATGGGGAACAACGCCCCGCACAGCTGCTCGAGAATCTGGCGCATCGCCTCGCGCGAAGGCAGCTCGCGCCCGCCCTGTTCGCCGCTGCTGCGGCCATTGCGGGTTCGCCATTGCTCGCGGGCGCTGCGCAGGTCGCTGACGATGGTCTGCAGTTGCCAGTGTCCGGTGGATGGATGTTCGCTCACGGTGGTCTCCTGGATCGAGGCTGTGCGGGCCTTCATGGGAGCGGGCCGCGCTATGGATTCAACTGTACGGCAAATCCAGTACTTGGAAAAAACAACGCTTTATTCCATCCTGCGCTAAGTCGGGTATAAGCAGCGCTGACAGAGTGTGTAATCCTCGCCTACCCTCAATGCTGTCCAATTCGACAATGCTTATAAAAAGAAATAACAAAATAAATTTTTATTATTTCCAGGCCTATAAAGGCCACCTCTATAGTCGCCACCCACTACTTCCACAACAAGCGCGGGGCCCTACATGACCAAATTCGCCAAACCCCTTCTCAATGCCAGCCTGGCCCTTGTGCTTGGTACCGGCCTGTTCAGCCATGCGTTCGCAGGCGAGCAGCTCAAGACCATCCAGGAAAAAGGCAGCATCAGCGTCGGCCTGGAAGGCACCTACCCACCCTTCAGCTTCGTTGACGAAAACGGCAAGCTCGCCGGCTTCGAGGTCGAGCTGTCCGAACTGCTGGCCAAAGAGCTGGGCGTGAAGGCCAAGCTGCAGCCAACCAAGTGGGACGGCATCCTCGCCGCGCTGGAGTCCAAGCGCCTGGACGTGGTGATCAACCAGGTAACCATTTCCGACGAGCGCAAGAAGAAGTATGACTTCTCCGAGCCCTACACCATCTCCGGCATCCAGGCCCTGATCCTGAAGAAGAAAGCCGACCAGCTGAACATTCACAAGGCCGCGGACCTCGCCGGCAAGAAGGTCGGCGTAGGCCTGGGCACCAACTACGAGCAGTGGGTGAAGAAGGACGTTCCTCAAGCCGACGTGCGCACCTATGAAGACGACCCGAGCAAATTCGCCGACCTGCGCAACGGCCGCATCGACGCCATCCTGATCGACCGCCTGGCCGCCCTGGAATACGCCCAGAAAGCCAAGGACACCGAACTCGCCGGCGAAGCCTTCTCGCGCCTGGAGTCGGGCGTGGCCCTGCGCAAGGGCGAGCCTGAACTGCTCGAGGCGATCAACAAGGCGCTGGACAAGCTCAAGGCCGACGGGACCTTGGCCAAGCTGTCCGAGAAATATTTCGGTGCCGACGTCACTAAATGATTTCCGAAAGCCTGCAACTTGTCATCGACTCCACGCCCTTCCTGTTGAAGGGCGCGGGTTATACGGTGCTGCTCAGTGTAGGCGGCATGTTCTTCGGCCTGGTCCTGGGCTTTGCCCTGGCCCTGATGCGCCGCTCGAAGATCCTGCCGCTGGACTGGCTGGCCCGGGTGTATGTGTCGTTCTTCCGTGGCACGCCGCTGCTGGTGCAGCTGTTCGTGATCTATTTCGGCATGCCGCAGATCGGTATCGAACTCGACCCGATCCCGGCTTCGCTGATCGGCCTTTCGCTGAACATGGCCGCGTACATCTGCGAAATCCTGCGCGCGGCGATCTCTTCGATCGACCGTGGCCAATGGGAGGCTGCCGCCAGCATCGGCATGACCCGCACCCAGGCCATGCGCCGAGCGATCCTGCCCCAGGCCATGCGCACCGCCTTGCCGCCGCTGGGCAACAGCTTCATTTCCCTGGTCAAGGACACCGCCCTGGCGGCGACCATCCAGGTGCCTGAGCTGTTCCGCCAGGCGCAGCTGATCACCGCCCGGACCTTCGAAGTCTTCACCATGTACCTGGCTGTGGCAGTGATCTACTGGATCCTGTGCACCATCCTTGCGCACTTCCAGAACCGCATGGAAGCGCGGGTCAACCAGCACGACCAGGAGCACTGAAGATGATCGTAGTAGAAGGCCTGACCAAGCAGTTCAAGGGCCAGACCGTGCTCAACGGCATCGACCTGACCGTCCAGCCCGGCGAAGTGGTGGCCATCATCGGCCCCAGTGGTTCGGGCAAGACCACCTTCCTGCGTTGCCTCAACCTGCTGGAAACGCCCGACGCCGGACGCATCCAGATTGGCGACATCAGCATCGACGCCAACCGCTCGCTGGGCAGCCAGCAAGGCGCGATCCGGCGCCTGCGCCAGCAGGCCGGCTTCGTGTTCCAGAACTTCAACCTGTTTCCCCACCGCACCGCCCTGGAGAACGTCATCGAAGGGCCGGTGATCGTCAAGAAGACACCCCGGGACAAAGCCGTCGAACTGGGCCGGCGCCTGCTGGCCAAGGTCGGTCTGGCGGGCAAGGAAGACGCCTACCCTCGGCGGCTGTCCGGTGGCCAGCAGCAACGGGTGGCCATCGCCCGGGCCCTGGCCATGGAGCCGGAAGTGATCCTCTTCGACGAACCGACCTCTGCGCTCGATCCTGAGCTGGTCGGCGAGGTGCTGGCGACCATCCGCGGCCTGGCCGAGGAAAAGCGCACCATGATCATTGTCACCCACGAGATGAGCTTTGCCCGGGACGTGGCCAACCGGGTGATCTTCTTCGACAAGGGCGTGATCGTGGAGCAGGGTGAAGCCAAGGCGCTGTTCGCCAATCCCAAGGAAGAGCGGACGCGGCAGTTCCTGCGCAAGTTCCTGGGCACCGCAGCCGGCTGATTTTTCTCGCTGTCCCCCTTACCTATTCGCGGGTAAACCCACTCCCACAGTTCTGTAGGAGCGGGTTTGCCCGCGGATGCGTTCGCGTGCGCGACACAAAAGCATGGCTTCTATACATAGTCCAAAAAGTTAGTTCATAAAGTTTTTATAAGCGAATAGGGTATATAAACCGGACCACCGGACCAGCAAACGTCAGTCGCCGCCAGCGACGCTTTTAACTTTTGTGAGGTAAGGAATGGTCTGGTCCACAAGCGATCTCGACAGCTCACCCCCGCTACTGCCGGCCAAGGTATTGCGCAACGACGCCGAGGCCCTCCAGGCCGCTCGGGAACTGGCCGACGCGGCCCGTCAACAGGCCTCGCGCCGCGACCAGCAGCGCAAGCTGCCCTGGGCCGAGATCGAACAATTCACCCGCAGCGGCTTGGGCAGCATCAGCATTCCCAAAGCCTTTGGCGGACCCGAGGTCTCGTTCCAGACCATCGCCGAAGTCTTCCGCGTGATCAGCGCAGCCGACCCGGCCCTGGGACAGATCCCACAGAACCAATTCGGCATGATTCAACTGCTGCGCCTGACCGCCACCGAGGCCCAGCAAGCCGTGCTGTTCCGCTCCGTGCTCGACGGCTGGCGCATCGGCAATGCCGGGCCTGAACGTGGCACCAAGGACACCCTCACCCTCAAGGCACGGATCGTCCGTGACGGTGAGCAATATCGCATCAGCGGCGAGAAGTTCTATTCCACCGGCGCCCTGTTCGCCCATTGGGTCGCGGTCAAAGCCCTGGATGAAGAGGGCCGCCAGCGCCTGGCCTTCGTCCGCCGGGGCAGCCCGGGCCTGCGCATCGTCGACGACTGGTCCGGCTTTGGCCAGCGCACCACCGCCAGCGGCACCGTGTTGCTGGATCAAGTCCCGGTGGACGCCGAGCTGGTGGTGGACAACTGGCGCCAGCGCGAGGTGCCCAACACCCAGGGCGCGGCCTCGCAGTTGATCCAGGCCGCCATCGATGCCGGTATCGCCGAAGCGGCCATCGACGATGCCATTGCCTTCGTGCGGGAAAAATCCCGCCCCTGGATCGAAGCCAAGGTGGATAGAGCCAGCGATGACCCCTATGTGATCGCCGACATCGGCCGTCTGAAGCTGGAGCTGCATGCCGCCGAGGTCTTGCTGCGCAAGGCCGCCCAGGTACTCGACGAGGTCAATGCAGGTCCGGTGGACGAAGCGTCGGCAGCCCGCGCCTCGATCGCCGTGGCCGAGGCCAAGGTGCTGACCACCGAGGTGGCCCTACAGGCCAGCGAGAAGCTGTTCGAGCTGGCCGGCAGCCGCGCCACCCTCGCCGAATTCAACCTCGACCGCCACTGGCGCAATGCCCGCGTGCATACGCTGCACGACCCGGTGCGCTGGAAATACCACGCCGTCGGCGCCTGGCACCTCAACGGTACCCGCCCTGCCCGTCATTCCTGGATTTGAGTGAGCCTGCGCCAGCACCTGCACTGAACCTGCAGGGCTGGCGACAGCCTGCGATGGGGCACGGAGCAGCCCCTTACGATCCGCACTGGAGAAGCACATGAACGCACTGACCCACCCCACCCCCAAGGCGGCGGTCATCACCAGCGATGCCCAGGCTCTGGCCGTCGCCGAGGACCTCGCCCAGCAACTGCAGCGCGACAGCGCCCAACGCGACCGCGAACGCCTGCTGCCCTACGCCGAACTCGAGCTGTTCACCCGCTCCGGCCTGTGGGGCATCAGCGTGCCCAAAGTCTTTGGCGGCGCCGGCGTGTCCAACGTGACCCTGGCCAAGGTCATCGCGCGCATTGCCCAGGCCGATGCCGCCCTGGGCCAGATTCCGCAGAACCACTTCTATGCCCTGGAAGTGCTGCGGGTAAACGGCACGCCCGAGCAGCAACAGCGCCTCTACGCTGAAGTCCTGGCGGGCCGACGCTTCGGCAACGCACTGGCCGAGCTGGGCACCAAGACCGCCCACGACCGCACCACCCGCCTGAGCCGCGACGGCGATGGCCTGCGTATCAACGGTCGCAAGTTCTACGCCACCGGCGCCCTGTACGCCCAGCGCATCCCCACCTCGGTGGTCGATGATGCCGGCGTTCAGCAATTGGTGTTCGTACCCGCCGACAGTCCAGGCCTGCAAGTGATCGATGACTGGAGCGGCTTCGGCCAACGCACCACCGGCAGCGGTTCGGTAGTGTTCGACAACGTGCCGGTCCGCGAGGAAGACGTAGTGCCGTTCCAGAGCGCCTTTGACCGCCCGACACCCGTCGGCCCCCTGGCGCAGATCCTCCATGCCGCCATCGACACCGGCATCGCCCGCGCTGCCCTCGAGGACGCCCTGCACTTCGTGCGTACCCGCAGTCGGCCGTGGGTCGACGCGGGGATCGACAAGGCCAGT
Source organism: Pseudomonas sp. HMSC08G10 (assembly GCF_001808425.1). Lineage (NCBI taxonomy): Bacteria > Pseudomonadati > Pseudomonadota > Gammaproteobacteria > Pseudomonadales > Pseudomonadaceae > Pseudomonas > Pseudomonas sp. HMSC08G10. The sequence continues at coordinate 240,722 of NZ_KV793298.1, forward strand.
GACGACCCGCTCACACTCAAAAGCTTCGGTCATCTGGCCATCCGCTTGCACGCTGCCGAGGCCTTGCTGGAGCGGGCCGGGGAATTCCTCGACCGGGCCCGCGACGACAGCAGTGCCGACAATGTCGCCGCCGCCTCCATTGCGGTGGCAGAAGCCCGGGCGATCAGCACCGAGGTCTCCCTCGCCGCCGGCACCACCCTGTTCGAACTGGCCGGCAGCCAGGCCACCCTGGCCGAGCACAACCTGGACCGGCACTGGCGCAACGCCCGAGTGCACACCCTGCACGACCCGGTGCGCTGGAAGTACCACGCCATCGGTAACTACTACCTCAATGGGGAAAACCCGCCGCGTCGGGGGACCATCTGATGGCCAAAGAGATCCTGCTCAACGCCTTCAACATGAACTGCGTCGGGCATATCAACCATGGCCTGTGGACCCATCCACGGGACACCTCGACCCAGTACAAGACCCTGGCCTATTGGACCGATCTTGCGCGCCTGCTGGAGCGCGGCTTGTTCGATGGCCTGTTCATCGCCGATATCGTCGGCACCTACGACGTGTATGGGCAGTCGCTGGACGTGACGCTCAAGGAGTCGATCCAGCTGCCGGTCAATGACCCGTTACTGCTAGTCTCGGCCATGGCCTCGGTCACCCGCCACCTGGGCTTCGGCCTGACCGCCAACCTCACCTACGAGGCGCCCTACCTGTTCGCCCGGCGCCTTTCCACACTCGACCACCTGAGCAATGGCCGGGTCGGCTGGAACATCGTCACCGGTTACCTGGACAGCGCCGCCCGGGCCATGGGCCTGGCCCAGCAACCCGAGCACGACCGGCGCTACGACCAAGCCGATGAATACCTGCAAGTGCTGTACAAGCTGCTCGAAGGCAGCTGGGATGACGACGCCGTGGTCGCTGACCGTGAGCGGCGGGTCTATGCCGAACCGGGCAAAGTGCGCAAAGTCCAGCATCAGGGCGAGTTCTACAAGGTCGAGGGCTACCACCTGTGCGAGCCTTCGCCGCAACGCACGCCGGTCTTGTTCCAGGCCGGCAGTTCGCCCCGGGGCCTGGCGTTCGCCGGCCAGCACGCCGAGTGCGTGTTCATCAGCGGTCAGGACCAAGCCGCCACCCGCGCACAAGTCGACAAGGTCCGTGCCGCCGCCCGCGCCGCTGGCCGCGACCCAGGAGCGATCAAGGTGTTCATGGGCATCACCGTGATCGTCGCGCCCACCGAAGCCCAGGCCCGTGCCAAGCACGCCGAATACCTGCGCCATGCCAGCCCCGAAGCCGGCGTGGCGCACTTTGCCAGCTCCACGGGTATCGACTTCGCCGCCTATGGGTTGGACGAACCGATCGGCTTTGCCAAGGGCAACGCGATTCAGTCCGCCACCCGCCAGCTGCAGGACAACGTCTGGACGCGCCGCCGCCTGCTGCAACAGCACGCCCTGGGCGGGCGCTACGTGACGCTGGTCGGCGCGCCCGAGCAGGTCGCCGAGCAGTTGATTGACTGGATCGACCACACCGGCCTGGATGGTTTCAACCTGACCCGCACTGTCACCCCGGAAAGCTTCGAAGACTTCATCGACCTGGTGGTGCCGGAGCTGCAACGGCGTGGCCGCTACAAGACCGCCTACAGCGAAGGCACGCTGCGCGAAAAACTGTTCGGCGCTCGTCACGCCTACCTTCCCGCCGGCCACCCCGGCGCCACCTACCGCAACCCGATCCCTGCCCCGACTGGAGCCCTGCACCATGCTTGAGAAACTGTTCCGGCCTGTCGCGGCCGCTGTCTTGTCCCTGAGCCTGAGCGGCGTCGCCCTGGCCGCCGAGCCGCTGAAGATCGGCACCACCGCAGCTTTCGCCATCCCACTGGAAGCGGCGGTGGAGGAAGCCCACAAGCAAGGCCTGGAGGTGAAGCTGATCGAGTTCAGCGACTGGATCGCCCCCAATGTCAGCCTCAACAGCGGCGACATCGACGTGAACTACTTCCAACACATCCCGTTCCTGGAAAATGCCAAGGCCGCCGCCGGCTTCAACCTGGTGCCTTACGCCCCCGGCATCATCAACAACGTCGGGCTCTACTCCAAGCGTTACAAAAGCTTCGCCGAACTGCCCGAAGGCGCCAGCGTGGCCATCGCCAACGACCCGATCAACAGTGGGCGCGGCCTGCAATTGCTGGCCAAGGCGGGGTTGATCACCCTCAAGCCGGGCGTGGGCTACAAAGCCACCGAAGACGACATCGTCGCTAACCCCAAGAAACTGAAGATCTTGCAGGTCGAGGCCGTGCAACTGGTGCGGGCCTATGACGACGCCGACCTGGTCCAGGGCTACCCGGCCTACATCCGCCTGGCCAACAGCTTCGATCCGACCTCGGCGCTGCTGTTCGACGGCCTGGAGAACAAGGAGTACGTGATCCAGTTCGTGATCCGCCCACAGAGCAAGGATGACCCGCGCCTGGCGAAGTTCGTCGACATTTACCAGCATTCACCGACCGTGCGTGCCGCGCTGAACAAAGCCCATGGCAGCCTGTACCAGGCCGGCTGGGAGGGCTGAGATGAGCAACGCCAGCGCCCTCAAGGCGCCTGTCCCGCATACGTCGCCGCCTGCCCGCGAGCAGGCCTTGCGCCCGGAGGTCAATCAGGCCCATGTGCGCTTCATCGGCCTGGGCAAGACCTACCCCGGCCAGGCGCAACCCGCCTTGCAGGGCATAGACCTGAACATCCGTCGCGGCGAGATCTTCGGCATCATTGGCCGCAGCGGCGCCGGCAAGTCATCCCTGCTGCGCACCATCAATCGCCTAGAGCAGCCCAGCCAGGGCCGGGTGCTGATCGACCAGACCGACATCGCCCCCTTTGACGAAGAGCGCCTGGTCGCCCTGCGCCGACGCATCGGCATGATCTTCCAACACTTCAACCTGATGTCGGCCAAGACCGTGTGGCAGAACGTCGAGTTGCCCTTGAAGGTCGCCGGCGTGCCCAAGGCCGAGCGCCAGCGCAAGGTCAGCGAGCTGCTGGAGCTGGTGGGCCTGGCGCACAAGCATCACGTGTACCCGGCGCAGCTGTCGGGTGGGCAGAAACAACGCGTCGGCATCGCCCGGGCGCTGGTGCATGACCCCGAAATCCTGCTGTGCGACGAGGCCACCTCGGCACTGGACCCTGAAACCACCGCTTCGATCCTCGATCTGCTGCGTGACATCAACCAGCGCCTGGGGCTCACCGTGGTGCTGATCACCCATGAAATGGCGGTGATCCGTGATATCTGCCACCGAGTCGTAGTGCTCGAGCGCGGCGAGATCGTCGAGCAGGGCGAGGTCTGGCGGGTATTCGGCTCTCCGCGCCACGAGGTGACCCGCACCTTGCTCGCGCCCTTGCAGGCCAGGCTGCCGGCTGCCCTGCAGGCCAATCTGCGCCCCAGCCCGACTGGCCCCGGGGATGCCGTGGTCCTGCGCCTGGACCTGCTGGGCGAACCGCAGCTGTCGGACGTGTTCGACGACTTGGGCGGGCGGATACGCCTGCTTCAAGGCGGCATCGAGACCATTGGTGCCCACGCCCTGGGGCAACTGGTGCTTTCCGTGCAGGGCTCGCCCCATAGCTCGCACCAATTGCTCGAGCGCGCAAAACGCTGGGCCGAGAACGCGGAGGTACTGGGTTATGTGGCTTGATCGTCTGCTCGAAGGGTTGCTCGATACGCTATTGATGGTGGGCGTGTCGTCGCTCATCGCGCTATTGATCGGTGTACCGATGGCGGTGCTGCTGGTCACCAGCGACAAAGGCGGGATCTTCGAAGCGCCTGTGCTGAACCGAACGCTGGGCGCGATCGTCAACCTGTTCCGCTCGATCCCGTTCCTGATCCTGATGGTCGCGCTGATTCCCTTCACCCGCCTTGTGGTCGGCACCACCTATGGCGTGTGGGCCGCCGTGGTCCCGCTGACCATCGCCGCCACGCCATTCTTCGCACGGATCGCCGAGGTGAGCCTGCGCGAAGTCGACCATGGTTTGGTCGAGGCGGCGCAGGCCATGGGGTGCCGACGCTGGCACATCGTCTGGCATGTGCTGCTGCCCGAGGCGCTGCCAGGCATCGTAGGCGGCTTCACCATCACCTTGGTGACCTTGATCAACTCCTCAGCCATGGCGGGCGCCATCGGGGCGGGAGGATTGGGCGATATCGCCTATCGCTATGGGTACCAGCGCTTCGACAGCCAGATCATGCTGACCGTTATCGCCATGCTGGTGGCGCTGGTGGCGGTGATTCAGCTGAGCGGGGACCGCCTGGCCAAGGGGTTGAACAAACGTTAGCTTGGGGGGCCGCCGCGCCCCATCGCAGGCTCCGCCAGCGCCTACAGGTCTGTGGGAAGTGCGAAGCCTGCAATGGGCTGCAACGCAGCCCCAAGCATCTCAGCTCCAGCGCAAGTCCACCGCCGGCAACGGCCGCCCGTACCAGTAGCCCTGCCCCAGGTCGCACTGCTGCTCGAGCAGGAAGCGCGCCTGCTCGGCCTGTTCGATCCCTTCGGCATGCACCTGCATGCCCATGCTCCTGGCCAGGGCGATGATCACCCGGACGATGGCAATGTCGTCTTCGTCGCACGGCAGGCCCGCCACGAAGCCCTGGTCGATCTTGAGCTTCTGCACCGGCAGGCGCTTGAGCCGCAGCAGCGAGGAATAACCCGTGCCGAAGTCATCGATGGCCAGGCTAAGCCCCAGCTCGCGCAGCCGATGCAACTGTTCAAGTGCCACTTCCGGGTCTTCCATCACCGCGCTCTCGGTGACCTCCAGCTCCAACAGGGCGGGATCCAGACCGGTATCGTGCAGCACCTCGGCCACCTGCAGGTACAGCTCGCGCTGACCGAACAGGCGGCTGGAGATGTTCACGGCGACGAACTGCAGACCACGCCCTTCGACCTGCCATTGCACCATCTGCCGGCACGATTGGCGCAGTACCCAGGCGTCGATTTCGGCGATCAACCCGGTGCTCTCGGCTATAGGGATGAACTCGCCCGGTGAGACCATCCCACGGGTGGGGTGCTCCCAACGCACCAGTGCCTCGACGCCCACCAACCGGTTGGTCAGCAAGTCGTGCACCGGCTGGTAGAACACCCGCAACTCCTGCTGTTCCAACGCTCGACGCAGATCGCCAGCGGTCTGCACACGTTGCTGGGCGTGGGCGGTCAGTTCTTCGGTGTACAAGGCATAGCAGGCGCGACCGTTGTTCTTGGCCTTGAACAGCGCCGCATCGGCGTTGCGCAGCAGTTGCGCGGCGCTCTGCGCATCGCTTGGGAAAAGGCTGATACCAACGCTCACGCTGATGAACAGGCGATGCCCCTCGAAGACGAACGGCTCGCGCAGGCGTTCAATGATGCCCTGGGCCAAAGTTGCAGCCTGGCCAACCTGTCGGCAGTTCTCGGCCAACACGCCGAATTCGTCCCCACCCAGGCGCGCCAGAGTCACGCCACTGCCCAGCAGCTCGCGCAGGCGCTCGCCCACCAGTTTGAGCAACTGGTCGCCCAAAGTATGGCCCAGGCCATCGTTGATGCTTTGAAAATGATCGAGGTCCAGCAGCAGCAACGCACACCCACGCTTGTTGGCCTGGGCGGACGCCAAGGCCTGCTCGGCGCGGTCGTTGAACAGCAGGCGGTTGGGCAGCCCGGTCAGCGGGTCGTGGTGCGCCAGGTAGGCGAGCTCCTGCTCGGTGTGCTTGATCGCACTGATGTCGCTGAACACCGCCACGTAATGGGTGAGCGCACCGGCATCGTCGCGAATGGCGCAGATCGTCTGCCACTGCGGGTAGATTTCGCCGCTCTTGCGGCGGTTCCAGATCTCTCCGCTCCACTCGCCCTTCTCGGCCAGGGAAGCGTAGATCTGCTGATAGAACGGCAAGCCATGGCGTCCGGACTTGAACTTGCTCGGACGCTGGCCGAGGACTTCGTCCTGGGCGTAGCCGGTGATACGCATGAAGGCGCGGTTGACGTGCACGATCAGACCATTGCTGTCGGTCACCAGCACCCCTTCCAGGGTGCTGTCGAACACCGCCGCGGCCATGCGCAGACGCTCGCGATCCTCGCTGCGCAGCTGTGCACCGATGCCGATGAAATTGAGCAGGCGGGCACGGGAGACGAAGATCAGCCCGGTGGTGAGCAGTATCCAGACGAACGCATTGACCTGCCGCGCGACCGCCAGCATCTCGGAATCATCGAAAAGCCCCTGCAACACCTGCTCGGACACCACCATCCAGAGCAACGAGAACACCAAGTACAGCGCGGCCATGCGCAAGGCGTCGCGAACGGAAACAGACATGTCGGGTGGATAAGCCCCTGAAAAATAATGGGGCATTATAAAGGCTGAAACATGCCGTGACTTCCTATCGGAAAGGGTGACTGGTTTTATTTCCTCACCCGGCGATAATGCCCGCGCGGTTCCCCTGTTTTTTCGAGGGTCTCTACACCTATGTGGTACTCCGGTTTTCTCGATCTGTCGGCCTGGCAACTGGTCGGCGTCACCCTGCTGATGACCCACGTGACCATCATCAGCGTCACCCTCTACCTGCATCGCTATTCCGCCCATCGCGCCCTGGAGCTCAACGCCGGGCTCAAACATTTCTTCCGCTTCTGGCTGTGGCTGACCACGGCGCAGAACACCCGTGAATGGACCGCCGTCCATCGCAAGCACCACGCCAAGTGCGAAACGCCGGACGACCCCCACAGCCCGGTCTACAAGGGCCTGGGCACCGTGTTGCGCAAGGGCGCCGAGCTCTATCGCGAAGAGGCACGCAACCCCGAGACACTGCGCATCTATGGCAAGAACTGCCCGGACGACTGGATCGAGCGCAACCTCTATTCGCGCTACAAGCTCGGCGGCGTGGCCATGATGGCGGTGATCGACCTGCTGCTGTTCGGCACCATCGGCATCACCATCTGGGCAGTACAAATGATGTGGATTCCCTTCTGGGCCGCGGGGGTGGTCAATGGCCTGGGCCATGCGCTGGGCTATCGCAACTTCGAGTGCCGGGACGCAGCTACCAACCTGGTGCCCTGGGGCATCGTGATCGGCGGCGAGGAGCTGCACAACAACCACCACACCTACCCCAACTCGGCCAAGCTCTCGGTCAAGCGCTGGGAGTTCGACATGGGCTGGATGTGGATTCGTCTGCTGTGCCTGCTGCGCCTGGCCAAGGTCCAGCGCGTGGCGCCGATCGCCCATCGGGTCGAGGGCAAGGCGCACCTGGACATGGACACTGCGATGGCGATCCTCAACAACCGCTTCCAGATCATGGCCCAGTACCGCAAGCTGGTCATCGCGCCACTGGTCAAGCAAGAACTGGATCGTGTCGACACCTCGGTGCGCCACCACTTCCGCCGTGCCAAGCGCCTGCTGTCGCGTGAAACGAGCCTGCTGCAGGACCGCCATCACGTGCGCATCGAGTCCATGCTCGCCCACAGCCAGTCGCTCAAGACCATCTATGAAAAACGCCTGGCCCTGCAACAGATCTGGGTGCGCACCAGCGCCAACGGCCACGACATGCTGGCCGCCATGAAGGACTGGGTCCACGAGGCCGAGGCCAGTGGCATCCAGGCGCTGCGCGACTTCGCAGACCAGCTGAAAACCTACTCCCTGCGCCCTTCCGGCGCCTGAGCACCGTTGATCGGCACGCCTCGCCTTGGGGCGTGCCGACCGGAACTTCACTCTCCTCCCCGACTCAAAACCGGCATATCGCCCGCGTGGCGGGCCGGATCGTGGCCGCACGCTTTCACGCCGAGAATCGCTTCGTGCTCATGGCCAAAGACCTCACCTCGACCCTCTTCGGCAATCCACCGCCGGAAGCTGCACAGACCCTGCTCGCCCTGCTCCATGCCCAGGGCGAAGTCGCCCGCCTGAGCGAACGCGAGCAGCTCTACAGTTCGCTGCTCGACAGCGTCAACGCTGTGCTGTGGGCGTTCGACTGGGAAACCCGCCGGGTGCTCTATGTCAGCCCCGCCTATGAGCGGATCTTCGGTCGCCCGGCCAGCCTGGTACTGGCCGATTACAACGCCTGGCGCGACAGCATCTACCCGGACGACCTGGAATACGCCGAGCGCAGCCTGGCGCAAGTGCTGGACACAGGTTCGGTGGAAGATCGCGAATACCGCATCATCAACGCCGCCGGCCAAGTGCGCTGGCTGAGCGACAAGTGCTACGTCAACCAGCAGCGCGACACCGACCAACGCGTGATCATCGTCGGCATCGCCGAGGACATCACCGAGAAGAAACAGCTCGAAGGCGAGCTGCAGCGCCTGGCCACCACCGATGTGCTGACCCAGAGCAGCAATCGCCGCCACTTCTTCGAGTGCGCCCGCCAGGCCCTGGAAACCGCCCGGGAGGAAGGCAAGCCCCTGGCTTTCCTGCTGCTGGACATCGATGACTTCAAACAGATCAACGACACCTATGGCCACCAGGAAGGTGACCAGGTGCTTCAGCGCATCGCCGACAGCGGCCGCGCCGTGCTACGCCGAGGCGATCTGTTCGGGCGGATCGGCGGCGAGGAGTTTGCTGCCGTGTTCCCAGGCTGCACCGCCCAGATCGCCGAACAGATCGCCGGACGGCTGCAACGGGAGATCCAGCACTTGAGCTTCAACCATGGCCAGCAAGTGTATGGCGTCACGGTCAGCCAAGGCGTGACCGAGCTCACCGATGCGGACGACCTGATCGACACCCTCTTCGCCCGCGCCGACGCCGCCATGTACCAGGCCAAGCGCCAGGGCAAGAACCAGATCGTGCGTGGCTGAGGCTCGGCGCGACCTCACTCCTGCCTGCGCAGCCGGCTCAGCTGCGCCATTCCTAGCTTGAGCAGGCGAGCCGTCTTGCCGCTGGCGACTTTCTCGAGGCCCTGTTCCTCGGGCAGGCGCGACAATTGCCCAGCCAGGTTCATGGCCAGGATTTCTCGCGAATAGACCCCACCGCCGAGCTGATAGATCGCGGCGATCAGCTCACGCAGGCTCAGCGGCAGGCGCCATCGCGTGCGCAGCGCCGAGCCAAAAGCGGCGCCAAATTCATTGAGCGACAGTTGTACCTGGTCCTCGTCCAACTCACCGCCCGCCAGGCACCACTCCTGCAGGCAACGCAGCACGGCCAGATCGCCCAGGCAATGCAGCAAGCCCGCGCAGTAGCAGCGTTCTTCATCGATTTCGAGCAGGCGCGCCAGGCTGCGGGCGTACTCTGCGGTGTGCAGCGAAAGGTCCCAGAAATGCGCCGCGTGCCGCGCCAGCAACGGGTCACTCAGGCGCGCACTGCGCTTGAGGGCCAGGCCCAGGATAAGGTTCATGCTTTGGGTGCTGCCGAGTTTGTTCAACGCTTGCAACAGGGTCTGCACCGGTACTTCGCTATGCAGGGCGGCACTGTTGGCAGCGGCAATCAGCACCGCCGTGATCTGCGGATCGTTGCGCACCTCTTCTTCCAGCGTCTTCAGGTTCAACCCTTGGGGGTTGAGCGCACGCTTGATTGCCACCTGCACATCGGCCAGCAGCGGCCCGCCATCGGCGCTGGCGCGGCGTTGTTCTAAGTAGGTCGGCAGCTTGATCCCCGGCTGCAAGGCCGGAGCCGGGCAGGCGACCTGCTCCCCCACCTCCAGCAGGAGTTTCTCCAAGCGTTTGCGCAGATTGTCGAGATCCAGAGGTTTACTCAGGTAAGCGGTGGGATGCAGCGGCAGCACCTCATGCACGCTGGCACTGTCGCTGCGCTCGCTCATGAGGATGAATGGCAAGGTAGCGGTTTGTTGCTTGGCACGCACGTTGCGCAGCAAGTCCAGGCCGTCGCCGCCGACCAACTCGCGGGCAGCGATGATCAGGTCGGGTTTGCTCGCCAGCGCGGCCAAAGCCTCCGGTCCATTGGCACAGACCTGCAAACGGGCATCACAGCGGACGCTGAGCAGCATGTCGCGGAGCATGTCGCGCACCCAAGGATCGCCTTCGGCAATCAGTACGCAAGGCGGGATGGGGTTGGCAGCGCTCATCGGCGGGCTCCTGGTAATCCTTGACACGCAATCCGTTGCAGCATCCTGGGCAAATCCTCGGACAACGATAGCGTCCCGTGCCTGGCTTGGGCATAAAAAAACCCGCCGAAGCGGGTTTTTTTTATGCATCGCGTCAGATTCAAGCCAGCTCAGCGAAGCACTCTTCGATGATTGCCAGGCCTTTGTCCAGCAGCGCGTCTTCGGCGGTCAGCGGAACCAGGATACGCAGGACGTTTCCGTAAGTACCGCAGGACAGCAGGATCAGACCCTTGTCACGTGCCTTGGCCACGACCTGGGCAACGGCAGCGGCGTTCGGGGTGTGGGTGCCTTTCTCGAAGACTTCCACAGCGATCATCGAGCCCAGGCCACGCACGTCACCGATGATCGGGTGCTTTTCCTGGATCTTGCGCAGGCCAGTGGTCAGACGCTCACCGACAGCCTTGCTGCGGTCCAGCAGTTTCTCTTCCTCGAACACCTTGATGACGGCCAGGGCCGCAGCGCAGGCGATCGGCGAACCGGCGTAGGTGCCGCCCAGGCCGCCCGGAGCGATGGCGTCCATGTACTCGGCCTTGCCGCACACACCGGCCAGCGGGAAGCCGCCAGCGATGGACTTGGCGAAGGTGGTCAGGTCAGGCGCGACGCCCATCTGTTCCATGGCGAAGAAGGTACCGGTACGGCCAGCGCCGGTCTGGACTTCGTCGGCGATCAGCAGGATGCCGTGCTGGTCGCACAGGGCGCGCAGGCGCTTCATCAGCTCTTTCGGTGCTGGCAGGAAGCCGCCTTCGCCTTGTACCGGCTCGAGGATGATGGCAGCGATGTCGCGTGGCTCGGCGTCGTTCTTGAAGATGCGCTCGACCGAGGCGATGGCGTCGTCAACGCTGATGCCGTGCAGTTCGCTCGGGAACAGGGCGCGGAAGATGCCGCCTGGCATCAGGCCCATGCCAGCGGAGTAAGGCACGACCTTGCCGGTCAGGCCCAGGGTCATCATGGTACGACCGTGGTAGCCGCCGGTGAAGGCGATCACGCCGGCACGGCCAGTGGCGGCACGGGCGATCTTCACGGCGTTCTCGACGGCCTCGGAACCGGTGGAGACCAGCAGGGTCTTCTTGGCGAAGTCGCCAGGGACCATGGCGTTGATCTTCTCGCACAGCTCTACGTAGGGCTCGTATGCCAGAACCTGGAAGCAGGTGTGGCTGACTTTGGTCAGCTGCTCTTGAACGGCGGCAACCACTTTCGGGTGCAGGTGGCCGGTGTTCAGTACTGCGATGCCGCCGGCGAAGTCGATCAGTTCGCGGCCTTCAACGTCGATCACGGTCGAGTTCTTCGCGGTGTCGACGAAGATCGGGTGGATCTGGCCAACGCCACGTGGGACGGCGTTGACACGGCGTTGCATCAAGGATTCGTTGGTCTTGCTCATAATGCCCTCATTCGCGCCGACGATAATGGCGCTGTTATTCGGGGGTGGCTGGGGTCGTTCACGATCAGCATGCGTTGATCGACTGTCGCGAACACCCTGGTCACCAGGTACTACGGTGTCAAAAAGGCCAGCGAGACGTCGCTCTCGCGCCCCGCTGGCAGAGGGAAATTCAGTACGTGATCAGATGCTGATGCACAGGTACTTGATCTCGAGGTAGTCCTCGATGCCGTACTTGGAACCTTCGCGGCCCAGGCCCGAGGCCTTGATGCCACCGAACGGTGCCACTTCGTTGGAGATCAGGCCGGTGTTGATACCCACCATGCCGTACTCCAGGGCCTCGGCGACACGGAACACACGGCTCATGTCACGGGCATAGAAGTACGAAGCCAGGCCGAACTCGGTGTCGTTGGACATGGCGATGACTTCGGCTTCGTCTTTGAAGCGGAACAGCGGCGCCAGCGGGCCGAAGGTTTCTTCCTTGGCCACGGCAGCGCTCTTCGGTACGTCGACCAGAATGGTCGGCTCGAAGAAGTTGCCTTCGATCAGCTTGCCGCCGGACAGCACCTTGGCGCCCTTGGAGACTGCGTCTTCGATGTGCTCTTGGACCTTGGCGACAGCCTTGCCGTCGATCAGCGGGCCAGTAGTGGTGCCTTCTTCCAGGCCGTTACCGATCTTCAGCTTGGCGACAGCGGCCTTGAGCTTCTCGGCGAACGCGTCGTAAACGCCGTCCTGAACGTAGATACGGTTGGCGCAGACGCAGGTCTGGCCGTTATTGCGGTACTTGGAGATGATCGCGCCCTCGACCGCCTTGTCCAGGTCGGCGTCGTCGAACACGATGAACGGCGCGTTGCCGCCCAGCTCCAGGGAGACTTTCTTGATGTCCTTGGCGCATTCTTCCATCAGCTGGCGACCGATTTCGGTCGAGCCGGTGAAGGACAGCTTGCGAACCAGGGCGTTGCCGGTCAGCTCGCCGCCGACTTCGCCAGCGCTGCCGGTGACCACGCTCAGCACGCCAGCCGGGATGCCGGCACGGTTGGCCAGCTCGATCAGGGCCAGGGCGGAGTATGGGGTCTGGGAAGCAGGCTTGAGGACCATGGTGCAGCCAGCGGCCAGGGCCGGGCCGGCTTTACGGGTGATCATCGCGGCCGGGAAGTTCCACGGAGTGATGGCGGCGGTGACACCGATCGGCTGCTTGATGACGATCAGGCGTTTGTCCGGCTGGTGGCCAGGAATCACGTCACCGTAGACACGTTTGCCTTCTTCGGCGAACCACTCGATGAACGAGGCAGCGTAGGCGATCTCGCCCTTGGCTTCGGCCAGTGGCTTGCCCTGCTCGGGGGTCATCAGGCGGGCCAGGTCGTCCTGGTTCTCGATCATCAGCTCGAACCAGCGACGCAGCTTGCCAGCACGCTCTTTGGCGGTCAGTGCGCGCCAGGCCGGCAGGGCCTTGTCGGCAGCTTCGATGGCGCGGCGGGTTTCGGCGGCGCCCATCTTCGGCACGGTACCGATGACTTCACCGGTAGCCGGGTTGGTCACCTTGATGGTCTGACCGTTGTCCGCGTCCAGCCACTCACCGTTGATGAAGGCTTGCTGGCGGAACAACTGAGCGTCTTTGAGCTGCATGTCGGATTCCCTTGAGAGCACCGTGCACGGACGGCGCTAATTATTGATTGTTGAAAGGCGCCCAAGGGCGCCATCAGGAATTCTTGCACCAGGGGTGTTCAACGCCTGGGCATCGAGCGTTTGAAATCTCAAACGGAATGCTAAGCGGGTGCTGGGGTGTTGGACAATAGGCTGTTCGAAAAAAAGAACGAACGGTTGAACACCGAGCCGGATTTCCGGATCGGTGCAGGGAAGAAGTTCAGGTTAGTCCAAAGGCCTGAAGGAGGGTCGATGGGAGGACCGACGGCCCTCCCGGCAGGATCAGAACGCGTTGTCGAGGTCGATCACCAGTGCGCGGTAGCCGACGCTACCCGGCTGGCGACTGTGCACTTTCAGTTCCACCAGGACCTCCTGGGTACCGCTGCGCACCTCGTTGAGCACCGAGGTGGTGAGTTTTTCCGGCGTGAGGAAACCCACCGACGCCGAGTAGATGAACTGGGTATCGGTTTCCGGACGGTAGGCCACCACCGAGGTGATCGGGCTGTACCACTCATCGCCTCGCTCCTTGCCGTAGGCCCAGACCTGCTCGACGGTGCCCTTGGCTTCGTCGATGCGGTACTCCACCGCACGGCTGTAGTTGCCCGACAGTTTGGTCGGCGCGAAGTCACGTCCCCAGCCGTTGTCGAACACGGTCAGCGTGCCGCGGCCGGTCAGCCAGGCCGTGTGCTGGGTCCAGGACCAGTCGAAGTCCTCGCCCGCCACAGGTTTGAGCACTTTGTCCTGCAGGCGTGCCGGCCATCCTTGCGGCGAGGCGAGGATCCACTTCACCGTTTTGTCGCGACCGATCTTCACCACGCCCTGATGGCGGGCAGAGATGATGATGCTGTCATCGGCCGGGTCGTAGTCGATAGCGTTGACATGGGCCCAGTTGCGTCCAGTGCCGACGCCCGGAGCATCGCCGAATGGCAGGTCGCCTTCGGCCAGCTCGTTGGCCAGGGTGCTGTCCTGGCGCGCCACGTCTGCGGGCAGCTGGATCGCCGCCTTGCCCAGGGTTTCGAGCAAGTCGCCGCGGTACGGGTCGAGGATCTGGTTGAGGTCCCAGAAGTCCAGCACATCGCCCGCCTCGTTCACTTCGATGATGTGGTCACGGATCGAACGCACGCGCTTGCCGTCCGGACGTCGATAATCGCTGGTGCCCACGCGCAACAGGTAGGTGCCGTTCACGGTTTCGCGGATCTCGTGGGAGAAGTCGGCGAACTTGTCCGGCAGGCTACGCTGCCAGATGCGCCGGCCCAGCAGGTCGTACTTGGAATAGGTTTGGCCTTGGCCCCAGATCAGCTTGCCGTCGCGGGTCTGCTGGAAGCCCATGGTCCCGCCCAGGCCGTCGCGGCGGTTGGAGTCGTGGATCTGTTCGATGTCCAGGTACCAGCGCACATCGCCATTGCTGTCGGCGATCCAGTTGTTGCCCACTTGGTCCCACTCGGCGGCGCCACCCAGGCCGTTCCACTTGAAGGCGCGCGCACCGGGGATATCCCCTTGCAGATGGTTGAACAGGTACAGGCGCTTCTCGAAGCCCGGCGACACCTTGACCGGCTCCACCTCAGGCAGGGCCGCAGTCTGCTTGGCCACTACCGGCAGACGCACGGCCGGGGCGTAGATCTCGAAACGCTCGCGGATGCGCTCACCGTCGAGCTTGTAGGTCACTTCCACCTGGTTGACGTAGTCCGGGTACAGGCCGAACACCGGGATCCCGCCGTAGGTCCACAGAGAGCGGTCAGACACCTCATAGGCGATGTCCACGCCGCGCTCGCCACGGCCCAGTACCCGAACGTGGACAGCACTGAGCGTGCGGCCACCGTCGCGGATGATCGCGGTCAGCGGCGCCAGGCGGTACGGGTTGACCACGACATCGCCAAGCAGGGCCTCGTCGTGATTCGGGACCTTGGCGGTAATGCAGGCGCCTTCGGGCAAGGCGGGCGTTTCGGTCTTGGCATTCATGGCAAAGCTCCTTTTCTCAGAAGTCGTAACGGGCGGTTGCGCCCACGGTGCGCGGGGTGCCGAGCACACCGGAATAGCCACCGTTGGCGGCGTTCCACAAGCTGGTGAAGTAGGTCTTGTCGCCGGCGTTCTTCACCCACAGCGACAGGTCGAGCACGCCGTCGCCCTGGTCCAGGCGCACGCCGGTAGAGAGGTTGACGATGGCGTAGCTGGGGATCTGGCCGTAGTCGGAATCGTCGATGGTGCCCACCGCGCGGGAGCGGAAGGCGTAGCTGGCGGTGACGTAGGGCTCGATGCGCTCGGCCAACTGCCACTTGTACTGGCCGTTGAGGTTGGCGATGTACTTGGAGGCGCCAACCACCTGATGGCCACTGAGGTCGCAGGTCGCGCCGGGGTTGGCCAGACCGACCTCCGGCGGGCACGGGGCGTCGTCGTACTCGGTGTAGCGCACATCGTTCCACGAGCCGTTGAAGTTGAGCGTAAGGCCGCGCACCGGCAGCGCCGTGGCCTCGAACTCCAGGCCACGGGAGCGGACATTGCCGGCGTTGGCCAGGTACTGCACGCGGTTGGCTTCGTCGTAGACGTTGGCCTGGTAGCCATGCACCTCGGCCCAGAACAGGTTGGCGTTGAGCTGCAGGCGGTTGTCCAGCAGCGTGCTCTTGACCCCCAGCTCGGCGTTGTTGACCCGCTCGGTGCCCACCAGCAACGAGTCGGTGCCCAGGCGCGGCGCCGCCCCCACGGTGAGGTTGATGCCGCCGAACTTCTCGCCATGGCTGAGGCTCGCATAGCCGAGCACCTGCTCGTTGAAGCGGTAGCTCAGGCTCAGCAGGCCGGAGGGGCTGAAGCTGTACTGGTTCAGATCGCCCGAGTCGTAGGCACCGGCCCGACCATTGCGCGCCGCAGCCGCACCGCCGGTGACCGCTGCGCCGCCGACAGGCGCATCCCGGGTGACCCAGGCGCTTTTTTCTTCATAAGTGCCGCGCACCCCGGCCGTGAAGTCCAGGCGGTCGGTCAGGTGCCAGGTGCCCTGAGCGAACAACGCATAGCTGTCAGTGTCGATGTGCCCGTCACCCAGGCTGGTGACGTTGGCCAGCGCGCCTGGGGGCGTGCCGTTCCAGATATCGGCTTGGGGGCCGTAGTAGAAGAATGATTGGTTATCCAAGTCCTGTTTGAAGTAATAGGCGCCCAGGACATAGTCGAAGAAGCCGCCGGTGGGCGATGCCAGGCGGATCTCCTGGGAGTACTGCTTGTCGCGCACCGACACCCCGACGTTGCGGTAGACCGGCACGTTCAGCCCATCGTCGTTGCGCGGGGTGAAGTCCCACCAGCGGTAAGCGGTGATGGAGGTCAGGGTGAAGTCGTTGGGCAAGGTCCAGTTGGCCTCCACCGAAGTGCCGCCCTGGAACACCGTCACTTGCTGGTCGGCGTCGAAGTTGACCTTGCGATCTTTGCCCGACACCAGGGTAGCGCCGGCCTGGGCCGCCAGGCTTTCGTAGCGATTGACACCGTTGATGGTCGGGCCGGTGCTGTAGAGCGCCAATACGCCGTTGTCGGAGTCCTCTTCGTTGTACTCACCGATCCAGCGCACGTTGAAGGTCTCGCTCGGCTCGAACAGCAACTGGGTCCGAAAACCCTGACGCTTGCCGCCGTTGAGGTCGTGGCCGTTGTAGACGTTCTTCACGTAGCCGTCGTCCTCGGTGTGGTAGGCGCTGATGCGCCCGGCCAGGGTTTCGCTGATCGGCCCGGAGAAACTGCCCTGGGTCTGCCAGTAACCATCCTCGCCCAGGGACGACTGGACGCTGCCTTCGCGGTGGAACGTCGGTTTGCGGGTCGTAATGTTGAGCACCCCGGCGGTTGTGTTCTTGCCGAACAGCGTGCCTTGCGGGCCGCGCAGCACTTCGAGCTGCTCGACATCCAGCAGGTCGAACACGGCCATGCCAGGGCGACCCAGGTAGACGTTGTCCAGGTAGATACCCACGCTGCCTTCGAGGCCATCGCTGGCCGGGTTGTTGCCCAGGCCGCGGATCGAGATGCTCGACTGGCGGGCATGGACATAGGCGACGTTGGTGCTGGGTACCAGCTGTTGCAGATCCTGCACACGGTAAATGCGCTGGGTCTCCAGGGTCTCGCTGTCGAGCACACTGATCGGCGTGGGGACGCTCTGGGCGCTTTCCTCGCGGCGCCGAGCATTGACCGTGACAGTGCCGAGGGTGGCTTGCTGCTCGGGCACAGGCGTGGCAACGACGGTTTCTTCGGCAAGGCTAGGCAGGCTGGTGCCGGCGACAGCCAGTAGCACGCCTGCGGCCAAGGGTTGCAAGGTGAACAGCGACGCGCACGCCGGCCATCGGGGAAGTCGGGACATGCAAATGCTCCTTGAGGCATGGGCCCTGGGGCGAGCATTTCCGTTGGCGGAACCGAATCGCGGACAGTCGGGCTATATTCTTTTAAGAGATATAAATATTTTTAATTCATATTTTGTGGAATAAGTAACTCCCTTTATAAGGTTCGTAACCCTTGTCAGCAATTGCATTTCACCGAAAGTTTTCATGTAGAAAATGCATATAGACCTCCGTCAGCTTCGTCACTTCATCGCCTTGGTCGATCACCGCAGCTTCGTCGCTGCGGCGGCTGCGGTGAACCTGTCGCAATCGGCCTTCAGCCGGAGCATCCA
The DNA here is from genome assembly GCF_001808425.1 of Pseudomonas sp. HMSC08G10. Taxonomy (NCBI): domain Bacteria; kingdom Pseudomonadati; phylum Pseudomonadota; class Gammaproteobacteria; order Pseudomonadales; family Pseudomonadaceae; genus Pseudomonas; species Pseudomonas sp. HMSC08G10. The sequence goes on from NZ_KV793298.1 coordinate 258,382, forward strand.
GACGCTCGAGCACAACGTCGGCTGCCGCCTGGTCGATCGCGCCAGCAAGGATTTGTCCCCTACCCGGCAAGGCCTGCTGGTGCTGGAGCACTCGCGCCGCCTGGTGCATGGAGCCCATCACCTGGCCAATGAAATCAACCAGTTCAATGGCGCCACCACGGGTGTCGTGCGGTTCGGCTCCGGACCGGCACCGGCAGGCGGGCTAGTGCCGCGAGCGGTGGCGCGTTTCGTGGCCGAGTACCCCGCCGCGCGTACGTGCTTTCAGGTGGATAACTGGCAGGCACTGAACCGCCGGCTGATTGCCGAGGAGATCGAGTTTTTCGTTGCCGACACCCGCCAGTTCGAAGCCGATCCGGACTACCAGGTACACAAGCTCAAGCCCCAGCGCTGGCACTTCTGCTGCCGTGCCGGGCACCCCTTGAGCGAACGCGCCGAGGTCCGTGCGCGTGATCTGTTCGACTATCCGCTGGCCACGACCTTCCGCCCGCCGAACATCCGCAAGGTGCTCAGCGACCTCAGCGGCCGCCAGGATTTCTTGCCCAGCGTGGAGTGTGAACACGGCTATGCGCTGCTCAACGTGGTGCAGCATTCGGACACCATCGGCATTGCCTGCAATGCCAATCTGCGCCCCTATCAACGAGAAGGCGGGTTGGTAGCGCTCACGCTCGCCGACCTTGCGCCGGAGCATGAAGAGGCGTTCTACACCCGCTATGGCGTGGTGAGCCGCGTGGGGTATGGACTGTCGGCGTTGGCCCAGGGATTGGTGAGGCAGTTGATTGCCTGTGACAGCGAGTCATGACCGGGCAGCGTGGTGCCATTGCACCGCGCCGCCTGCTTCTCGGCTGAACCCGCCCCCACAAGGATCACCGCCCCCTGTAGGAGCGGGTTTATCCGCGAATAGCGCCAGCGCAAGCAGTCCACGAAGTTGTCTCTTCGATTCCGCGACGACGGCACAGGCCTGCAATAGATCAGCCCTTGCGAAGGGTCCGGCTCTGCTGTCCGTCCACACCCACCGGCACCTCCCCGCCCAGGGTCACCCGACGTACGATGCGCGGCTGGGTGCCGTAGTCGTCCACCGCGTAATGCTGGGTCGCGCGGTTGTCCCAGATGGCCACGTCACCGGCCTGCCAGCGCCAGCGAACGGTATTTTCCAGGCGCGTCACATGCCCTTGCAGCAGATTGAACAGGTGCGCCGAGTCCGCCTGTGAATAACCCTTGATGCGCTTGACGAAATGCCCCAGCTGCAAGGCCCGCTCACCACTGATCGGATGCACCCGCACCACCGGATGTTCGGTCTCGTACACCGTGGAAGTGAACACCTGGCGATAGCGCTCAAGCTTGGCCGGGTCCACATCGGGCTTGGTACCGGCATAGTCGTATTCGTTGCTGTGCACCGCCCAGAGCTTGTCGGCAAGCTCGCGCAGCGGCTCGGGCAGGCTTTGGTAAGCCGCTGCGGTGTTGGCCCAGACAGTGTCGCCACCAAAGGCCGGCGCCACCACACTGCGCAAGATAGAAGCCTTGGGGTAGGCTTCGATGAAGGTCACATCGGTGTGCCAGGAATTGGCCCGTTGACCTTCGGCACCATCGAGCTGCAGCAGGTAGTTCGTGCCGTCGACCACCGGCACGGTGGGATGGGCGATCGGCTCGCCAAGACGTTTGGCGAAAGCCTCCTGGCTCTGGTCGTCCAACTGCGTCTGGTTGCGGAAGAAAATCACCTTGTATTGGACCAGAGCCGCCTGAATGGCGTCGATGGTGGCGGCGTCCAAGTCGGCGGACAATGTCACGCCGCGAATCTCGGCGCCGATGCGCCCGGCGATCGGATGGATGTCGAGTGCAGCGGTGTGTGGCGCGCGGGCCAGTGCGGCATTGCTCATGGTCATGTCCTTGCGATGGGGATGGATAGGGGTTTCAGCGGGCGGCCTGGACGGCTTGGTCCTGCTGTAGGGCGGCATCGAGAAAACGCGGTTCGATCCAGTCGCTCACCTGGAAGCCACGGCGGATCAAACGCTCCTTGGCAGCCAGGTCCACACCCTGCTGCAGCAGGCCGACAAATTCGGCGTCCAGGCGTGGGTCGAAGTAATGGGCGAGGTTCTCCTGGGCCAGGTCGCCTTCGAGGATCACCCGGGGGTAGTTGGCGGTGCTGGCGATCAGGTCCACATAAGCCTTGCGGTTGTTCTCATCGCGCAGCCACTTCACCGCCTTCTGTTGGGCCGTGATCAGGCGCGCCACCAGGTCCGGGTGCTGGTCGATGAAGGCCCCGGTGCCCAGCAGCACCGCCTGGGTACTGCCCGCACCCTTGAGATCGCGGGAGTTCACCGGTAGCTCCACCAACCCCCGTTCGCGCAGGGACAACAGGGTCGACAGGCCCCAAGTGGCGTCGATCTGCTTGGCCGCGATGGCAGCATTGGCGGCGTTGAAATCCAGGTTGATGATCTTCAGGTCACGCTCGGACAGCCCTTGGCTGGCCAGGGCGCTGGCGAACGACAGCTGGTTGGCGGTACCGCGGAACACAGCCACGCGCTTGCCTTTGAGATCCTGCAGGCTGTGGATGCCAGAGCCTGGAACCACGGCCAGATAGCTCTTCACCCCGCGCACCCCGGCAGACAGTACCCGGGTGTCGAGGCCGTTGGCTTTGCCGATAATCGCGGCCAGGTCGCCCAGGTAGGCAAAATCGGCCTGGCCATTGGCCAAGGCTTCGTTGATCACCGGCCCCGCGCCTTTGAAAAAGCGCCAGTCGATGTGGATGCCGTCCTTGGCAAACTCTTGTTCCAGCAATTGCTGGCTGCGCAGCACATCCACCACCCCGCCTGCGCTGGGCTGGCTGCCGGCACTGAGGTCCGGCACGGCAATGCGGATGCTTTGGGGCGTGTCCGCCTGGGCCGCTTGGGCGCTCAGCACGCTGGCCCCCAGCAGGCCAGCCAACAGCGGCGAGGCGAACGCACTGAACAAACGTCGGAATGGGGTTTTCATGACCAGGCTCCTTGGCAGGCTGCCACCGGCGATGGCCGGCGCTTTGGCCAGAAGCTAGTCCGGGCGAGTTAGAACTCACAAAGACCAAAACTTCATTTTTTAGTAACCAAAAGTCATAACCCAAGCGTCACGGGCGCTGCCGGACGGCTTGCGGAAAACGCATGGAAAATATGAGGAAAACGCAACGGTGCAGGGCTTTCGTGGCGTCTTGAAGACATGTTCTTATCCCTTGATGAACGTACTTATGAATTTTTAATTCCATAAGCGCATAACCAAGGAATGATTCAAGAGGTGCCTGGATGAGCGAGGTTTTGAGCAAGCGTGGACAAGGCCTTCTGGGGCCGCTGCGCACCCCTTTCGCGACACAGGGCCGCTTGCAGGAACCTCTGCTGCCATGGTTGGTGCCATTGGGGGTGGCGGCGCTATGGGTCATCGCCAGCCATTGGCACTGGATGAGCGAGCAGATCCTGCCAGCCCCGTCGGTGGTCTGGCAGAGCGCGCTGGAATTCGGCTCCGGTGAGCTCTGGAGCCACCTGTGGATAAGCCTGCAACGCCTGCTGCTGGGCCTGCTCGCCGGCATCGCCAGTGGCCTGTTGCTGGGCACCTGGCTGGGCGCCTCGTGCAGGGCTCAGGCCTGGGTATTGCCGACCTTCGTGGCCTTGGCACAGATTCCCACGCTGGCATGGATCCCACTGTTCATGCTGTTCTTCGGTATCGGTGAAATGCTCAAGCTGGTGGTGCTGATCAAGGCGGTGATCGTGCCGGTGGCCCTACATACCTTGGTCGGCGTGCGCGATGCCCAGCCCAAACTGCGCGAAGCCGCCGCTGCTCTACGTTTGCCGACGCACCTGCTGTTCCTGCGCCTTCTGCTGCCTGCCGCCCTGCCGGCCTTCCTCGCCGGTGTACGCCTAGCCCTGGCCACGGGCTGGACCTCGCTGCTGGCCGTGGAACTGCTGGCCTCCAGCGAAGGGATCGGCTACCTGATGGTCTGGGGCCGGCAGCTGTTCATGCTTGATCTGGTGTTCCTGTGCATCCTGGTGATCGGCTTGGTCGGCGCCTTCATGGACCGCGGTTTCTCGGCACTGGAGCGGCGCCTGCTGTACTGGCCGCAGCCGGCTACCGGTGAGCAACAACGCAGCGCCCACGCATCCGCCTGGCAAGGTCTGTTGCTGCCGGTCGCGCTGCTGGCGTTGTGGCAGGCCGCCAACAGCTTCGGCTGGGTCGACGGCAACATTCTCACTTCACCCTGGGAAGTCCTGCGCAGCCTGCTGGCGGGGCTGGCGGACGGCTCACTGCCCGAGGCCCTTTACCTGAGCCTGCAGCGCACCCTTGTCGGGCTGTTGTTTGGCGGCGGCGCGGGTTTTGCGCTGGGTGTCCTGCTCGGCCTGTCGCAACCGGCCGAGCGCCTGCTCGGACCAAGCCTGTCGGCGCTGCGCCAAGTGGCGCTGTTCGCCTGGGTGCCGCTGCTCACGGCTTGGTTCGGCCTGGGTGAAGAGGCCAAGGCCGTGTTCGTGGGCCTGGCGGCGTTCTTTCCGCTGTTCATCGCCACCCAGCGCGGCATCGCCAGCCTCTCGCCGCAATTGGGCGAGGCGGCTCGCGTCTTGCGCCTGAGCCTGCCACGACGCCTGCGTCTGCTGGTGCTACCCGGGGCGGCGCCGGCGATTTTCGCCGGGCTGCGCCTGTCGCTGATCTACGCCTGGCTGGGCACCATCGGCGCCGAATACTTCATGCCCTCCGATGGCGGTATCGCCAGCCTGATGCTCGGCGCGCAGCAACTGTTTCGCATGGACCAGGTCATGGCGGCCATGGTCTTGATCGGCCTGGTCGGCGCCCTGCTGGGCACCCTTGGACAACGCCTCGAATCGCGCGCCACGCGCTGGAGAACCGCATGAACGCTTTCAACACCTCGGCCCTGCACGCGGCCAATCAACCCGACACCACGCCGCCGCTGGTCAGCTTCGACGGCGTCGGCAAAGTCTTCAGGGTCGATGGTCAGCCGTTCGAGGCCATCCGTAATTTCAACCTGGCGATCAACGAGGGCGAGTTCATCGCCATCGTCGGCGCCTCCGGCTGCGGCAAGTCCACCCTGCTGCGCCTGCTGGTGGGGCTGGACACCGACTACAGCGGCAGCATCCGCGTCGATGGACAGCCGGTCAGCGGCATCGGTGGCGAACGCGGCATCGTATTCCAGGAGCACCGGCTGTTTCCGTGGCTGACGGTGCAGCAGAACATCGCCCTGGGCCTGGTCAACGAGCCGCTCACCCAAGGTGAGCGGGCACGTCGGGTCCATGAGTTCGTGCAACTGGTGGGGCTGGCAGGGTTCGAGTCGGCCTACCCGCACCAGCTCTCCGGCGGCATGGCCCAACGCGTGGCAATCGCCCGCGGACTGGTCGCCAGCCCACGCATCCTGCTGCTGGATGAACCCTTCGGCGCCCTCGATGCCCTGACCCGCCAGCAATTGCAGGACGAGCTGCTGGCGATTCGCGAGCGCTCAGGCATCACCACTTTGCTGGTCACCCATGATGCCGAGGAGGCGACGTACCTGGCTGACCGGGTAGTGGTGCTGGAGCCGCGACCGGGGCGGATCAAGTCAGTGGTGGATATCGACCTGCCGCATCCGCGCCAGCGCACCGGCGTGGCGCTGCACCATCTGCGCGAGAAGGTGTTGCATCAGATCACAGGCGATGGCGGTTATCTGAAACCAGCGGCAGCGCGGGTGGAAGGGCTACGGCCGGAATTGATCGCGCTGTGAGTCACGGCGTGTTCGCGGGTGAACCCGTTACAGCGCCCGCACGGACCAAGTGGGAGCGGGTTATCCGCGAACGCGCCGGCAGCCTCATCCTAGGTCCCGCAGGTATGCCCAAGGGAAGATCCCGCGCTCATGCCCATCGCTGAACACCAGCTGCACCCCATACCCCTGCACCTCGATCCGCTCTACACGCACATCCTCACGCACCACGGCGATGCCACCGCGCAACTTCGCCGCGCGGCATTGCGAGCAGGGGCAGGCGCCGCGCAGGCGGGCATGGCTGACGATCTGCAACGCATCGGGCCAGTGCACGGCCAATTCGCCTCGCCCGCGCAGGTTGCGCAGCGACTGGGGCGCGTTCATCACGCCGCCCCTTGCAGTTGCGCCAGGGCAATGCGCACGGCCTTGCGCACCTCGGGGTCGCCATCGGCCTCGGCGGCCTGCAGCGCTGGCAACGCCCGGGCCTGGCCCAGCTCACCCAAGGCCAGCGCGGCCTCCTTGCGCAGGTTGGCGATGGTATGCCCGAGCAGTCGGGCCAGGGCATCCAACGCCTCGCCATGCCGCAAGCGGCCCAACGCCCGTGCTGCACGCAGGCGCACCTGCCAGTAGCTGTCGTCCAAGGCCGCGATCAATGCAGGCCCGGCATCGCCCAATCCGACCTTGCCCAGCGTGGTGGCAGCTTCTTCGCGTACTTGCCAGGCCTCGTCCCTTAGCGCTGCGACCAATGCCGGCAGCACGCGGGTATCGCGGGCCAGGCCCAGAGCGCCGATGACAGCGCGGCGCACCTCGGTGTCTGTCTCCTCCCCGGCCAGCCGCGCCAGCGCCGGCAAGGCGGGCGCATGCTTGAGCCAGCCGAGGATGCCCACGGCCTCCCGACGCACCGAAGCGTCGGCGTCATCGAGGGCCAGCAGCGCAGGGCCGGCAGCGTCCTCCAGGCGCAGTTCGCGCAATGCCCGCAAGGCACTGGCGCGAACGAACGCGTCGGCATGACTGGCCCACGGCAGGATGAGCGCGCCCGCCTTCAGGGACTTGAGTTCGCTCAGGCTCTGGGCCGCCGCCAGGCGCACCGGCTCGGCGGCATCGGCCAAGGCGGCGCACAATGCCTGCACCACTTCGGGCGCTTCCCAGGCCTCCAGCAGGCGCGCGGCTTCGGCGCGAACCTCGATATGCGGATCGACCAGCAGGGCATCGGTCAGCCAGGGTAGGCCGTCCGGGTCTTCCAGGTCGGCCAGTTCGATCAGGGCGATACGCCGCACGCCAGCATCGGCATCGGCCAGGCGTGGCAGCAGCGGGAGGATGTCAGGGTTATCAGTGATTCGTTCGGTCATAGGGCTATCCGCAGCGGTGGATGATCGGTGCCGGGCAGGCCCAGCGGGGTCAGGCGCGGCAGTTCGCGGCCTTCTTCGTGGCGCAGCAGCGCCAGGCAATGGCGCTTGAGATGGGTGAATTCGGGGCTGGTCAAAAGGCTTGCGCGACGTGGCCGCGGGAAGCTCAGTGGCAGGTCCTCGATGAAGCGTCCGGGTCGCGGGCTCATCACCAGGATGCGATCGGCGAGGAACAGCGCCTCGTCGATGTCATGGGTGACGAACACCACGGTGGTGCGAATGCCGCTCCAGACCTCCAGCAACAGCTCTTGCATGCGCGAGCGGGTCTGGGCATCGAGCGCGCCGAAGGGTTCGTCCATCAACAGCAGATGTGGGCGGTTGATCAGCACGCGGGCGATTTCGGCGCGTTGCTGCATGCCGCCGGAAAGCTGGCTCGGCCAGCGCTCGGCGAAGTCGGCGAGCCCCACCCGTTGCAACATGTCCTGGGCGCGGCGCTGGCGCTCGACCTTGCCCACGCCGTGCATCTTCAGGCCGAAGGCGACGTTGTCGAGCACGCTGCGCCAGGGCAGCAAGGTGTGGTGCTGGAACACCATGCCGCGCTGGGGCGAAGGGCCTTCGACTGCCTGGCCATCGACCTCGAGCCGCCCGGCGCTGGGCGCCAGGTGGCCGGCCAAGGCGCCGAGCAGGGTTGATTTGCCACAGCCCGAAGGCCCGAGGATGCACACGAACTCGCCTGGAGCGGCAGCAAAGTCCAGTGTTTGCACCGCCTCGAAGGCATCGCGCCCCTGGCCCAGGCGGATCGACACGCCACGCGCCTCGATGCGTCCGGCCTGCGGCGCCTGTCGATAGTTGTTCATCAGGCTGCCCTCCGCGCGCGGTACCAGGGGGTGGCCAGCGCGCCCAGGCGCTTGACCAGGGTGCTGCTGCCCATGCCCAGCACGCCGATCAACAGCATGCCGACGATGATGTCCGGGTAGTTCTGCAGGGTGTAGGACTCCCAGGTGTAATAGCCGATGCCGAACTGTCCGGAGATCATCTCGGCGGTGACCAGGCAAAACCACGACGTGCCCATGCCGATGGCCAGCCCGGTGACGATGCTCGGCAGCGCGCCCGGCAATACCACCTCACGCAGGATCGCGCCGCGTCCTGCGCCTAGACTGCGCGCCGAGGCCACCAGGCGCGGGTCGACCGCCTCTGCGCCGTGCACGGTATTGAGCAGGATGGGAAAGAGCGCGCCGGTGAAGGTGATGAACACCATCGACAGCTCAGACGACGGAAACATCAGGATCGCCAGCGGAATCCAGGCCACCGCCGGAATCGGCCGCAGCACTTCCAGCGGTGGCAACAGGGTGTCCTCGGCCCACGTCGAGCGACCGATCAACAGCCCTAGCGCGACACCCAACACTGCGGCGGCCAGATAACCGGCGAATACCCGCGCCAGGCTGCTGGACACATGCGCCAGCAAGGCGCTCGATGCCAACAGCTGCCAGGCGGCCTCGAGCACGGCACTCGGCGTGGGCACATAGGTGAACGTGAACAGGCCAAGGTCCAGCTTATGGCTGGCCGCCACCTGCCAGAAAAGCAGGCAGGCCAGCAAGGACGCCAGGCGCAGCGGCCAACGCGTGAGGTCGCGGGTCATGACATTGCCTCCGGATCAGCGCTGGGCGAGCAGCTTGCGGTTGGCACTGACGAAGTCCAGCGCCTCACCGCCGTGGGCTTTGGCGTACTGTTCGGCCTGGTCCTTGAGCAGGAAGGCCGCCAGCTCGCCCTTGGCGTTGCGCACGAACCAGGCCTGGTTGGCCAGCAGCTTGATGCCGCTGTCGGCGGCCTGGGCATAGATCGCGCGGATGTCCTTGCCTTCCTGTTCCAGTTGCGCCAGGGCCCCGAGGGCGGCCTCTGGCGAGGCGTAGTGGCGGACCTTGTCTTCGCCGCGCACCCAAATCTGCGCCAGGCGGCTGAAATCTTTGATCGGCTGGCCGGTCAGCGCATCGGTGGCACTGAGCGGCAGTGGAGCGTAGTTCTTCAGCACCTTGTCATAGTCCAGGCCGGCCTGCTTGAAGGCGGCGCGGATGTACTGATCGTCGATGAACTGGGCGGTGTCCAGGCCTCGGTCGGTCTTCTTCAGTAGCTTGAGGGTATCGATGGATGTGGCCACGGCCTGGCGGTACTCAGGTTTCCAGGTCAGGTCGCGGGTCTGCAGGCCCAGCGGGCCGTGGAACAGGTAGTTCACCTCGGCTTCGATGCCGGTGACCTTCTCGATCAGCTCGCTGTACTTCTCGGGCTCGGCGGCGATCAGGCGGTCGGCTTCGAGGCTGGCGCGCAGGTAGGCGGTGACCACTTCTGGGTACTGCTTGGCATAGTCGGCATCGACCAGGGCGCCATGGAAGGTCGGTGCGTTGGCCTGGGCGCCGTCGTAGATCTTGCGGGCGAAGCCACGGTTGGGGAACAGCTCGGCGAAGGGCACGAAGTCGGCGTGAGCCTCGATGCGGTTGCTGCGCAACGCCGAGCCTGCGATCTCTGGGGCCTGGGCGATGATGCGCACGTCTTTTTGCGGGTCCCAGCCCTGGGCGGCGACGGCGCGCAGCAGCATGCCATGGGCGGTGGAGGCGAACGGCACCGAGATGGTCTTGCCCTTGAGTTCGGAGAGCGCCTGCACAGTAGACGCCGCCGGCACCACGATGCCGTTGCCGCTGCCCTGTACGCTGCCGGACAGCACACTGATGAACAGGCTGCGCTTGCCAGCATCCAGATGCGCGACACCATTGAACGAGCCGGGGAAGTCCGCCATGGCGCCGAAGTCCAGCTTGCCCGCGACCATTTCGTTGGTCAGCGGCGCGCCACTGGTGAAGTTCTTCCACTCGACCTGGTAGGTCGCGTCCTTGTACTTGCCGTCATGGGGCAGGTACTTCTCCAGCAGGCCCAGCTCACGGATCAGCAGGCCACCGGTGGCGCAATTGATGGTGGTGTCCTGGGTGCCGATGGCGATGCGGATGGTTTCGGCGTTGGCATTCAGGCCAATGGTTGCCAGCGCGAGGCCGGCCACGGTTGCTGCAAGGCGCATGGTGTTTCCCCTCGAATCGTTTTTAGGTGTTGGCGTCGTCTCCGCCACCTGGCGCGGTGGTGGGAAACGAGGGGGCATTTCGAATGGGCGTCCGGTGGTGGGCCGGATGGCGTGTGGCGTGGCTCAGCGCAGCAGGTAAGGGATATCCACCTTCACCGCGCCGGTCGGGCAGTCTTTCTCGCACGGCATGCAGTACCAGCATTCGTCGAAGGCCATGTAGGCCTTCTGGGTCGCCGGGTTGATGGCCAGCAGATCCATGGGGCAGACCTCGACGCAGACGGTGCAGCCTTTCTCGGCGATGCATTTGTCTTCGTCGATGGTGACCGGGGCGTTGCTGCGAAAGAAAATTTCTTGGGGTTGGTAGGCCATTTCACGGAGTCCTCGGGGTTCGTTGAGCCTCTGCACCGTCCTGCGGGGGCAACGGTCTTGCCCGGCGGTGCCTTGTTCGCGGGCAAAGCCGCTCCCACTGGGTTCGTCGATGCCTAGGCAGCGTCGGCTTTGACCCGCAGCCGGTCATAGGCAGTCTGCTCCTGGGCATCCAGGGCAATCAGGTAGGGCTCGATGGGTTTCTTGAAGCTGGTCATCTGGCCGTCCTCGCCTTTCTTCAGGTGGCAATGACAGAACCACTCGCCATCGTTGCGCTCGGGGAAGTCCACCCGATGGTGATACAGCCCCCAGCGGCTCTCCTCGCGGAACAGCGAAGCCCTTGCGGCCATCTCGGCGCAGTCGCGGATCACGCTCACTTCCATGGCACGCATCAGCTCATGGGGGTTGCTGGCCTTCATCTGCGACAGGTCACGCTCGATCTCGGCAAAGCGGGCCAGGCCGATCTCCATCTTCTTGGTCACCTTCGGCGGCTGCAGGTAGTCGTTGACCATGCGCCGCAGCTTGTACTCGACCTGGGCCGGTGGCAGTCCGTGCTCGCGGTGCAAAGGCGCGAACACCCGTTCGCGCTCGCGCTCGACCTGGGCCGGGTCCACCTCGGCGAAGGGGCGCCCAGCGACGTAGCGGGCGGCATTGATCCCGGCGAACCAGCCATAGGTGAAAGCGCCGAGCATGTAGTTGTGCGGCACTGCAGCCATGTCACCGGCGGCATACAGGCCGCGAACACTGGTTTCGGCCTTTTCGTTGACCCACACACCAGAGGCTGAATGCCCGGAGCAGAAGCCGATCTCGGAGATGTGCATCTCGACCATGTGCTGGCGGTAATCGGTGCCACGGTTGGCGTGGAACTGCCCACGGCTGGGGCGCTCGTTGCTGTGCAGGATCTCTTCGATGTTCTGGATGGTCTCCTCGGCCAGGTGATCGAGCTTGAGGAACACCGGACCGTTGCCGCCTTCGAGTTCCTGGTGGAACTCCCACATCATCTGCCCGCTCCAGTAGTCGCACTCGATGAAGCGCTCGCCCTTGCTGTTGGCGGTGTAACCACCCAGGGGGCCGGTGACGTAGGCGCAGGCCGGGCCGTTGTAGTCCTTGATCAGCGGGTTGATCTGGAAGCACTCCAGATTCGCCAGCTCCGCCCCCGCGTGATAGGCCATGGCATAGCCATCGCCGGCATTGGTCGGGTTCTCGTAGGTGCCCATCAGGTAGCCCGACGAGGGCAGGCCCAGCCGTCCGGCCGCACCACAGGCGAGGATCACCGCCTTGGCGCGGATCACCTGGAACTCTGCGCTGCGGCAATCGAAGCCCATGACCCCGGCAGCGGCACCTTCACCATCGAGCAGCACGCGGGTGCAGACCATGCGATTGGTGATCTCGACCCGCGCGCGTTTGAGCTGGCGATAGAGGACCTTCTTGATGTCGTGGCCCTCAGGCATGGGAAGCACGTAAGCCCCCATGTGGTGGACCTTCTTCACCGCGTAGTCGCCGGTCTCGTCCTTCTCGAACTTCACACCCCAGCGGTCCAGTTGCTCGAGGGTTTCGAAGCTGTGGGTGGCGTAGGCATACACAGCGGCCTGATTGACGATGCCGTCGTTGGCTACGGTGATTTCCTTGGTGTACTGCTCGGGCGTGGCGTGGCCTGGAATGATCGCGTTGTTCAGGCCGTCCATGCCCATGCTGATGGCACCGCTGCGCTTGACGTTGGCTTTGTCCAGCAGCAGCACGCGCAAGGACTTGTCTTGTTCCTTGGCCTTGATCGCGGCCATAGGCCCTGCGGTGCCGCCGCCGATGACGATGATGTCGTAGTCGCGGGTCTCGATGCTCATGCCTTGGCTCCCTTCTGGCGGTCGATGCGCAGGCGGTACTGGAAGGCATCGCCGCGGTAGTAGAGGTGTTCGAAGTCCAGCGGCGTGCCGTCGGCGGCGTGGGTCAGACGCTCGATGCGCATGATTGGCGAGCCCTCCTCCACTTCCAGCGCCTGGGTCAGGTCGGCATCGGCCAGCACTGCATCGATGGCCAGGTCGGCATGGCCCAGGGCGATGCCGCAGTCGTTTTCCAACAGCAGGAAGATGTCGCGGGTGACCAGGTCAGCCTTTTCGAGTTTTTCGCCAACGGCCTTGGGCAGCCAGGTCAGTTCCAGCGATACCGGCTCGCGGTTGATCAGCCGCACCCGGCGGATCTCAGTGACCAAGCTGCCCTCCTCCACCTGCAGACGCTCGGCCACCAGCGCAGTGGCCGGAACATGACGGAAGCTGCGCAGGCGGTTGATCACCTCGTAACCCATCTGGCTCATGGATTCGCCCAGGCCTTGCAGGGTGGTGACGTTCTGGAACGCCTTGGGCTTGGCGACGAAGGTGCCTTTGCCATGGATCTTGAAGATCAGCCCTTCCTTCTGCAGATCGCCCAAGGCCTGGCGCACAGTGATGCGGCTGACGTCGAAGGCCTTGCCCAGCTCGGCTTCGGAGGGCATGCGGCTGTGGGGCGGATAGGTACCATCGAGGATGCGTTCGCGCAGCAGCTCCTTGAGCTGGCTGTACAGCGGCACCGGGGACAGGGGGAGCAATTCGGCCATGATTCTCTTCACTCTGACGTGACTTGTTATAACAAGTTGTGACCAGAGGATAGCGCATAAGTCCGACGTGACAAATATCGTTATCGAATATGGATATTTCGCCGTCCAGTGACTGGGCTTGTAGCAAAAACGGCTACAGATCAAGGCGATGGACGTCACCCTGCGAGATGGGTATCATGCGCCCCGTTGCACTCGTAGCTCAGCTGGATAGAGTACTGCCCTCCGAAGGCAGGGGTCGTGGGTTCGAATCCCGCCGAGTGCGCCATATTGAATCAAGGGCTCAGGTGCAAACCTGGGCCCTTTTTGTTTGGCGGCTGGGCATCGCCCGATAGAAATCGACAGCGCCGAACCACCGGCCGAGCGCCCCGAAGCAGTAAAAGAAAGACCCCACCAGATCACTGGCGGGGCCTTTCCGTTAGGGCCTTACCACGCATCCTGCTCAGCACTTTCCTCCACGTCTTCAGCGCCGTTCTGGGCAAACCACTCCACCGACTGGGCCCGCTGAGCCGTCATGCTCAGCTCGCACCCCATCCCTTCCAGAATGTCCATCGTGCCGCCGGTGAGGGAGTAGTACATGCCGCAATCGGCCTCGCGGAATTTCACCCAGAGGGCTTGAGAGGCTTGCAGGCTCTGCTTCTTGTCGGCTGGCAAGACACTCATTGCCATCCTGTATGCCTGATCGAGTCGGGCATTCTGCCTGGCCAGCTCCTCATGACCACAGTCACTGAGGTTCGAGGTAATACCGCCAGAGCGCGACGTGCACGCGGCGTACTCGGGCGAATAGGGCTCTTGCGCCAGCGCGCAGGATGACAACGTCACAAGGATCGCGACGCCAGCGTAACGATGCATTGAGGGAACTCCATTTTCTGTCGACATGAAATCAGGCCCGAAACCGCGCAAGGCGTCATACCGCTTGCGGTTCTGCGCTGAACGCTAGGCACTCGGACAGCGAGGTGAATTCAGACCGGCGGCACAGCCATGCGGTGAAGAACGTATAGCCCGCCGAAGTGGCGGCGATCTGAGCCCTGGTTTGCCTGGCCTCTCGACGTTGCCGTGCTTCTGCTTGCGCGCGGGATTCGCCCTTGCGCCTGGCTCCACCGAATAACGAAAGAATCAACAAGCCCATGACCAGGTAAAAGACGGACACGAAGGTCAACTTGGCGATCAAGGTCAGCGTGATGTTCAACGCCCCGTCATTGGTCATGGCCGCCGCATACACGGCAAACGCCACAGCGGACAGTATCCCGGTGATCACAGCCACTTGATAAACCTGATGGGGCAGGCCCAGCCAACCACACAACAGGCCGATGATCAGCCCCGTGACCGGCAACAGGTTGGTGATCGCGGCATCGGTATAGTCGTTGTAGATCGTGGCTTGCCCTTTATGGTGCAGCCAGAGCGCCCAGCCGGACGCGATAACGGCCACGATCAGCGCAAGCTTCCACAGCACGCTGAAGACGTCCTGCCAGACGCTGTTTGCCTGCACCGTCGGGCTCACAGTGCTCTGCTGCCTCTGGACCTGTTGGACGGTGGCGGCCGGATAGCTCGGCGCGACCTGCGTGGAAACGGCCGGGCGCTGGGCCAGTGCCGCCTGCTGCGCAGCCTGTGTCCGCAGCTGACGCTCCTGTTCCTGACGGGCAAACGCGGCTTCTTGCTGGCGAGTGCGTTCTGCCTCCTGCGCGCGCAGTTCAGCGATCCGTTGCTCGTGCGCCCGCTCGTACGCCTTTTTCTTTTCTGCCGAAATGAATGCTTCGAGTGACTGGATACGGCCACCGAGCGCCTTGTCCAGGCACTTTTGCGTGGTGCATTGATTGCGAATCGTCAACCACTCGCGCTGGGATTGGCGCAATGCCTCCGGCTGATCCGTCGCCGCCATGGCCTCTTTGTAGGTTCTGGCCAACACGCCATCGACTGTCGAAAGATAGCCGTCGCGGCATATCTGCTTTTCGGCAAAGTTGGTGGCCTTGGTGCAATCGAAACTTGCCGCCATCGAGTGACCCGACAAGGCAGCCAACAGCAACCCCGCAGCAAAACGAACAAACATCCCGAAGATCTCCTATCAAGCCTTAATACGCCGTGCATCCTTTCCCGAACGGGGAATGTTCAACCGTGCCGCATATCAAAATGCCATCGCCGGCGATTAAAGCACAGCCTCATCGCGCAGGGGACGGTCCACGGTGTGCTTTTCTTTCTGGGACTGAACGTGCACGGTAGTGCCATTGTGCCTCTCCCTACAGCCTGGCCATTGGTGTTAGCGTGAGTGTCATCCCGTTCTTACAAAACGGGGCCATCTATCAACGATCCGCGAAGGACTGCGCTGACTCATGACTCTGAAAAAACTCACGACCGCCACCCTGCTGCTGGCCAGCCTCGGGCTGTTCGCCAACCAGGCCCAGGCCAACCTCACGCCACAGCAATCGGCGGCGATCCTCAAGACCTACGACGGCAGCGATCCGACTGATTTCCGTCACTTTCTCGGCAAGCTGGCCGACAGCAACCTGGCCAAGGCCGACGCGCTGAACGAAACGCTGACCACCTACCTGGCCGGCAAGCCGCTCAACGCTGATCAGCAAAACGAGATCAACCGACTGCTCGGCCTGTACACCCGGATCAAATACGGCAAGGCTGCCACCGAGACCCTGCGCGAACTGGTGGCGATTCCCACCTTCCAGGTCGAGGGCGTGCCACAGCACGAGAACCCGCAGTTCCTCAAGATCGCCGAAAAGATCAAGACCCTGGCCGAGGGCTTCGGTCTGAAGTTCCGCAACATCGACAACCGGGTCTATGAAATCTCCCTGGGCGACAACGACAAGGAAGTCGTCGGTATCCACGCCCACGCCGATGTGGTGCCGGTTAACCCGGATAACTGGAAACTCGAAGACGGCACGCACCTGGACCCGTTCAAGGTGACCCTGGTAGGGGACCGCATGTACGGGCGTGGCACCGAGGACGACAAGAACGGCATCGTCGTGGCGCTGTACGCGCTCAAGGTGGCCAAGGACGAAAAACTGCCGCTGGCCCGTCAGTTCAAGCTGCTGGTGGACACCACTGAAGAAACCACGGGTGACGCCATCCCCTACTACTTCGCCCGCAACCCGGTGCCCAACTACAACCTGGCGCTCGATGGCGGCTACCCGGTGGTGATCGCCGAAAAAGGCTACGGCACCGTGATGGCCAGCTTCCACCGTCGCCCGGCCACCGGCACAGGTGCGGAAGTCACCACGCTCACCGGCGGCCTGGCCACCAACCAGATCCCCACCACCTCGGTGGCGACCCTGCTGGGCGACAACCCCACCGCCCTGGCCGATTCCCTGAACAAGGCAGGCGCCGAGTACGTCAAGCGCAACGGTGGCGACTTCACCATCGACGCCAAGGTGGCCGGCAAGGAAGTGATCCTCACGGTGACCGGTGTCTCGGCCCACTCTTCGGAGCCTGAATCTGGGGTCAATCCGGTGGCGCGGATGCTGGTCTTCCTCAACGGCCTGGGCGACCAAGTACCGCTCAAGCAGAACCACATCACCGATGCAGCGCGCTATGCGGCAGACAACTGGGGGCTGGACTACCTGGGCAAGCAGCTGGGTGTGAACTTCGAAGACAAGTTCATGGGCCCGCTGACCGCCTCGCTGACCTACGTCGGGCTCGACCAGAAAGCCCTCAAGCTCGCGGTGAACCTGCGCATCCCCAAAGGCAAGCCGCTGGCCACCCTCAAGGATGAGCTGGCCGACAAGCTGGGCACCTGGGCGCGCGGCAGCCACACCTCGGTGGCCTTCGAGTACAGCCTCGACGAGCCGATGTACCGCAACCCCGAGGGTGAATGGGTCAAGGCCCTGCTCGATGTGGCCAGCCAGAACCTGGGCCTGCCTCACGAGTTCGGCACCTCTGCTGGCGCCACCTCGGTGCATGACCTGCCTAACGGCGTGCAGTTCGGCCTGGCGATGCCCAACGTGAAGTACACCGGGCACAACGACAACGAGTTCAAGACCGTGGAGCAGTTCATGCTGGATCTGCAGATCGTCAGTGAGATGATCGCGCGGATAGGACAGATGCCCAAGTTGTAAGCGGTTCGGGGCCGCGTCGCGGCCCCTTCGCCCAGCCACGGAAACGACCTGAACTGTAGCGCCCCTATCGACTATGGCGCTTAAATATCAAAAAGCCATCCACCTGAATTGACGACGAAATCATTTTGCCAGTAGTGTTGCCCGGATTTTCGGTATCAAGGCATGGATACCGCACGGATTCGGAACTAAAGACTAGGCAGGGTCGTCAGGGATGCGCGGAGTATTGCTACGCAGCGGTAAAAGTGAAGATTTCACCGCTTTGGGAGAAACGGGCCAACCGGTCTACCGTGCTGCGTTGCAGATCCGCGAGGCGATCCGCCGCAAGCACCCGGCCCATCCTGATCTGGTCGAGCACCTTGCCATCCCGCAAACCGATGAGCTGGGCAGCACCATCGACTGGTACAGCGATCGCCCCGGGGATGTCATCCCCTGGAGCAGCGCTACCGAGGAAGAACGCGCCCCAGCCCGCGCACAGTTGGAAATCCTCCAAGCCAGAATCAACGACCTGAGCAATGAACTGCTCGGCCTGGACGCCCATGGCCAACCATTGGCCGGCGCCAAAGCCGGTGCCCAGGGCGATCGCACGGTGTTCGGCAAACTGCTGACCTGCGTGGTGCCCTTCCCTGACGAGAACTTCGTCTACCTGGTCGATGGCCGCCCGGTCCTGACGTTCTGGGGCTTCATCCACGCTGGCGCCGAACGCAGTCGTCAGCCTTTGCATTGCCTCTACCCCCGCACACCCAAGGCTGCCGAACCGGTGATGCCACCCCCGCCGATCGAGCCGCCACCGTTGGCCCCGGCTGCGCCCGTGCCGCCGCTGGCCGTGCAACCGTCAAGGCCCTCCTGGTGGCGGCGCTGGTGGTGGCTGCTGCCCCTGTTGCTGCTGTTGCTCTTGCTGCTGTTCGGCCTGCGCAGTTGTGGCATTCCGGCCCTGGGCATCCCTCCACTGAGCGTACCGGCGCTGGACGGCCAATTGCCAACCCTCAACCCTGGCCAGACCGTCGCCCCCGTACTCCCGGCCGGGACGCTGAGCGCCATGCCTACGACCGGAGCAGGCGTCGGCGCCGTACCGAGTGAGCCCGTCGCGCCCGCCGGCGTAGGTGCGATCCAAGCTCCCACGGCCATCCCAGCGCCCACCACGGCCGAAGCGTCTGCCGTCCCAAGTCCGACATCCACGCCCGAAGGCAGTCAGGCCGCGCCCGGCGAGTCGACCGCCACCGGCAACGCGGCGCCACCTGCACCGCCTGAACTGGCGCAAGAGCCCCAGGCCAACGCCCAACCGGATCTGCTGAGCATTCCGCCAGGCGCTGGCAACGGCACCGCGGACTTCCTCAATGGCGACTGGTCCGGTGCCGGTATCCAGGAGGTTGGCACCGGCAAGCCCCTGCGCCTGAAGTATGACTTCCAGAACGGCAAGGGTCAGGCCACGGTCAGCCGCTCCGACGGCGTGCGTTGCGATGCCCCTGTCGAAGCGGCCATGAACGGCGGCCTGCTGTCGATCAACAGTTCAGGCCAAGCCACCTGTGCCGATGGCAGCAGCTATGACCTTCCCCAGGTGAACTGCAAGCCTGGCGCCCAGGGCGTCGCTGACTGCAGCGGCAACTACGGGTCGCAAGCCTTCCCGATGCTGATGAAACAAGCCGGCCAATAACACGGAAAACGCAGAAGATGTTGCCCGAAATCACCCAGTTCGAAGAAACGGTCACGCTGGTCAGCGATACCGGCATTCAATTCATGGATTTCGCCCTGCGTCTGGGCCCGGATGGCGAGCAAGCCGGCAAGTTCGTGCAACTGAACAACGGCATGGTTCCCACCCGGCTGCTGTGGTCCAAGGAGTACAAAGACTTCTACGAGCCCGAGCCGGACAAAGTGGTGCAGGTGGAGTTCGACACCACCGAGGACAACCACTTCCGCGTGCCCATGGAAGAAAGCCTGAAGCTGTTCAATGGCACCTGGCTGCCGATCCCGTTCCTGCGTTTCATGCCGCCCTATCGCTTCGACGAAGGCCCCAACAACTGGGCGCGCATGCGCCTGGTCAAGCTGGCCGAGCCTGACGTAGACGGCAATACCCACCG
Organism: Pseudomonas sp. HMSC08G10; assembly: GCF_001808425.1. Lineage (NCBI taxonomy): Bacteria > Pseudomonadati > Pseudomonadota > Gammaproteobacteria > Pseudomonadales > Pseudomonadaceae > Pseudomonas > Pseudomonas sp. HMSC08G10. Next base: position 277,573 of record NZ_KV793298.1, read on the forward strand.
CCTGACCCTGGCCTTCGACAGCCGCATCATGCCGACTATCAATGGCGCGGCCTACCTGGCCCCCAACGAAGAGGACGTGCGTGCCGGCGTCGCCTTCAAGCTCGCCTGCAGTGCCCGTGAATATGGCTGGTTCCTGACCCACGGCTGGATCCGCGAATGGCTGGCCGAGCTCTATGGCGAGGCCCGTGCCGACTGGACCCGGGAGCGACTGGACCGCGACCTGCAGGGCAACCGCCACCTGGCTCACTACCTGAACGTGCTCAGCCTGCTGCGCCGGCCCACACCCGCCGAGCAGAGCACCGAAAAGCCCAAGGTCGAGATCCCGGAAATCAAGGTGATCGCCAACGAAACCCAAGGCGTGGTCAAACCAATCCCGGTGGACCTGGTGCTGGATGTGGGCAACTCGCGCACCTGCGGCATCCTCATCGAAGACCACGGCCAGTCCGGCTCGGGCATGAAACACAACTATGTGCTCGAACTGCGCGACCTGAGCGAACCGGAAAAGGTCTACAACCAGGCCTTCGAGAGCCGTGTCGAATTCGCCCAGGCCTATTTCGGCAAGGACCACTACTCGGTCAAGAGCGGCCGCCACAACGCCTTCCAGTGGGCCACCATCGCCCGGGTCGGCGGTGAAGCCGGGCGCCTGGCCAGCCGCCGTCGCGGCACCGAGGGCTCCACCGGTCTGTCCAGCCCCAAACGCTACCTGTGGGATGAGAAGGCCTACGGCCACGGCTGGCGCTTCAACACCTCCTACGTCAAGACCGACAAGGAGCCGCTGGCCACCGCCGCGCCCTTTGCTCACCTGATCAACGACCTGGGCCAGGCCCTGTACCTGCCGCCCAAGAACGACATGCCGGTTTTCACGCCGCGCTATTCGCGCAGCAACCTGATGACCTTCATGCTGGCCGAGGTGGTCACCCAGGCCCTATCGCAGATCAACAGCCCGGCCCAGCGCTCGCGCCAAGGCCACGCCCGCGTGCCGCGCCAGCTGAGCAGCATCACCCTCACCGTGCCGCCAGGCATGCCACAGGCCGAGCGCAGCATTCTCAGCAACCGCCTGTACGAAGCCGTGGGCCTGGTGTGGAAGAGCCTGGGCTGGCACGCCGGCGAGAGCAACCCGTTCAAGGACAAGAGCGTGGTGCCGCGCACACCGTTGCCGAGCATCCGCGTGGAGTGGGACGAAGCCAGTTGCGGCCAGCTCGTCTACCTCTACAACGAGGTCAACGAAAACTTCGCCGGACACCCCGAAGAGTTCTTCGCAGCCCTGGCCCGCCCGGACAAACAGGAAGCCGAGCAGATCACTCTGGCGACCATCGACATCGGCGGTGGCACCACAGACCTGGTGATCACCGACTATCGCCTGGACCGCGGCAACAATGGCGGCACTGGCAGCAACGTACACATCATTCCGAACCAGCGTTTTCGCGATGGCTTCAAGATCGCCGGTGACGACATCCTGCTGGACGTGATCCAGGAGTTCGTCCTGCCGTCGTTCCGCAGTGCCTTGCACAATGCTGGCGTACCAGCGCCCGATGAGCTCATGTCGCGCCTGTGCGGCAACGGTGACGCCACCGCCCAGGAGCGCATCCTGCGTCAGCAGTTGAACCTGCAGGTGTTCGTGCCCTTGGGCCTGGCCTTGCTCAAGGCCTATGAACATTACGACCCGGCGCAGCCCCAGGAGACGATCGAGCAGACCTGGCAACAGGTGCTGGGAAGCGACGCGGTCAACGACAGCGTGGTGGAGTTCGTCAATGCCGCGGTGCGTCGCGAAGTGGGCCGCGAGGGCACCCTGGACCTGCTTGGCACGCCGATCACGTTTGACCTTGAGCAGGTGCATACCGCCTTCCTGGGCGGACAGATCAACATCACCAAGATCCTCGCCGAATTGTGCGAAGTGATCTTCTACTACCCCTGCGACGTCCTGCTGCTGACCGGCCGCCCCTCGCGCCTGCCAGGCATCCAGGCGTTCATCCGCCAGCGCCTGCCGCTGCCTCCGGGGCGTATCCTGGCCCTGCAGAACTACCGCACCGGCGGCTGGTACCCATTCCACCGCAACGGCCTGATCGACGACCCGAAGAGCACCGCCTCTGTGGGCGCGATGATCTGCCTGCTGTGCTCCAAGCACAGCGTGCCGAACTTCTACTTCCGCACCGCCGCGCTCAAGCCGTACTCGATCATCAAGCACTTCGGCCAGATCGATAATGCCGGCACCATCAAGCATGGCGATGTGCTCTATCGCGACCTCAAGTCCGACAAAGGCCGCATCGAGCTGCCCATCGTCGGCGAAGGCGAAACCCGTGGCACGCCCTGGCTGGAAATGCGCGGCGACATGCACCTGGGTTACCGGCAGTTGTCCGCCGAGCGCTGGTCGGCCTCGCCGCTCTACACCCTGCGCTTCACGCCCAGGGGCAGCGCCGCGTTCTCCCGTGCCATCGGTAAGAACGGCGAAGCGCCGGTACTGCGTATCCGCTTGGAGGTCGAAGAACCTTCGGACCTGCTGCTCGAGCAAGGGCTGGTCAGCGACAAACTGGTCATCTGCGACCTGCAATCGAACATCCAGGATGCCGATTTCGATTACGACCGGGATCTGGAACTGTCACTCAACACCATGCCGACCATGAGCCTGAGTGACAGCGACTATTGGCTCGACAGCGGGAATGTCAAAGGAAAATGAGCGACCTTACCCCTAAGCAACAGCAACTGATGGGTGCCTGGGGCGCCATTCACAAAGGCGCCGGCCAAGCCTTGGACTGGATCGAGCAGGTGCGCGGCAATGCCGCCAGCGTCGAGGCTGAGGCCGATGGCCTGAGCCTGCGCCTGCGCCAGGCGCGCAACCGGGCCCGTGACTTGCAGCGCGCGGCCTCCACGCCCATGGTGATCGGTTTCTTCGGGCTGTCCCAGGCGGGCAAGTCGTACCTGATCTCGGCCCTGGCCGCGGACCGTTCCGGGCGCCTTGAAACCGACTTCGGCGGCAAGACCCTCGACTTCATCGAGCACGTCAACCCGACAGGGCTCGGCAAGGAGGCTACAGGTCTGGTCACCCGCTTCAGCCGTCGGGCCACGCCGAGCCCTGACGCCGACTACCCTGTCGAGCTGAAGCTGTTCAGCGAAATCGAAGTCGCCAAGATCCTCTCCAACGCCTGGTTCGAAGATTTCGACCAGGAGAAGCTCGACTACAGCTTCACCGACGAAAGCATCCAGGCGCTGCTCAAGGGTTACGAAGGCCGCGAGCACGAGCAGTTGCAACCGGGCGTGACCGGGGACGACGTGGTTGCCTTGTGGGACTACCTCAAAGGCAACTACGAGAAGTCAGTGCGCAAGCTCAACGAGCTGTACTGGCCACGGGTGATCAAGCTGGCGCCACGCCTGAACTACCGCCAGCGGGCCAAGCTGTTCTCGGTGCTTTGGGGCGAGCAACAGGCCCTGACCGATGTCTACGAGCTGCTGGTCGGTGGCCTGCAAAAACTGGGCTTCGCCGATACCGTGCTGGCGCCGCTGAGCGTGCTGGTCAAGGAAGAAAACGGGACCTACACCCAGGCCAACAGCATCATGAACGTGGACATCCTCGGTCGCCTGGGCACCGGTCGTGACATGCAGGTGGACGTGCGTCCACTGCAAGACGGCCAGCCTCAGGGGCGCGTCGGTCTGACAATCGCCCAGTTGGCCGCGCTGACCACCGAGATGACCTTCCGCCTGATCAACAGCCCCAAGGACCCGGTGGTGGATCAGGTCGATCTGCTCGACTTCCCCGGCTATCGCACCCGGCAAAAGTTGCTGCGCATCGAAGATGCCGCCAGCCCCGATGCCGTCGAAGAGGTCAACCCGGCCTCGAGCCTGATCCTGCGTGGCAAGGTGGCCTACCTGTTCGAGCGCTACACCGATGCCCAGCAGATGAACGCCCTGGTGCTGTGCACCAGCTCGTTCAAGCAGAGCGAGGTGGTCAGCGTCGGCCCTGTGCTGACCCGCTGGATCCACAAGACCCAGGGCGCTACCCCGAAAGAACGCGCCCAGCGTGCCCCCGGCCTGATCTGGGCCCTGACCATGCTCGATGGTTTCATCAGCAACACCCTCAGCCTGAGCGAAGGGCAACTGCCCGAAGGCTGCGAGAACATGATGAAGCTGACCATGATCGAACGCTTCGGCACCCAGGAATGGATGAAGGACTGGTCGGGCGTGCCATTCAACAACACCTACCTGGTGCGCAAGCCACGCCTGGACACCGCGTTCATCGAGCGTGACCACGCCAACGGCGATGAAACCCAGTTCAACGAGCGCCATGCGCCCCGTCTGCAACAACTGCAGCAGTGCTTTGCCGCCAGCCCCTCGGTCGAACGCCACGTCAAAGACCCCGCTACAGCCTGGGGTGCGATGCTCGCGCTCAACGACGGCGGCATCAGTCGCTTCAGCGGCAGTTTCCAAGCGGTCAGTGACATCGACTTCAAGCTCACGCGCATCCAGGAACAACTGGAGCAATGCCGTACCGACTTGCTGGAGCATGGTCTACACGCCTGGCGTGAAGAAGACTTCGAGCAACTGTTGGGCAAAAAGCGCGAAAAGACCCAGTACCTGCTCGACAACCTGGGGGCCGACCCGGACGCCATCAGCGAGCTCATCCATACCTTGCAACTGCCTGTCGAACAGCTGCGAGAGCTGTACCTGAGCGGCGTGTACGAAATCGACGGCCTGGACGATGAGGCCGCCGCCGAGCCTGAGCAAGCCACCAAGGCGCCTGCCAACAAGGCGCCGGCAATCAGCTTCGGCAACTTGTTCGCCAGCACCGAGGCCGCCCCCGCCGCAGCCCCGGTCAAACCGCTGGCCAAGCGCCTGACGTCCGAACAGCGCTTTGCCCGCGCCGCGCTCAAGTCCTGGATCAAGCACATGCGCGACCTGAGCACGCAGCCTCTGCGCCTGGCGAGCCTGCGCATGACCCGCGAGCTGGTCGAAGCCCTGACCGAGGAGCTGGTCAGCGCGGTACGCCGCCCGGCCTTCCTCGAGCAACTGGACGCCGCCGTCATGCAGCGCATCGTCAGCGGTGCCCGTCGCGACCAGATGGTCCAGCGTCAGGTCATGGCCGTGCAGCTGGTGATGCGCGACTTCCTCTGCTGGTTCGGCCTGCTGGGCAAGCCGCTCTCGGCACGCCCCAACAGTCTGCTGGGGGCCAAGGAGCCGGTGTTCAGCTTCTACCGGACCGTTGCCGAAGGCGAATTGCCCAACCTGCCTGAACAGCCCTCGCATCAGGAACAGCGCTTCCTGGTGGACTGGCTGTCGGGCCTGGCCTGGCTGACCCAGGAAAACGCCAAGAACGGCGCCGATCCGGAAATCACCACCGAGCAGCGACGCCAGCTGGCTGTGCTGCTGAACACCTTCGAAGCGAGTTGAGTGCAATGGGTATCAGAGTTGATGTGCTGCCACTGGATGTGAACACGCCAGGCCACGGCCTGCTGCGGATCACCGGCTGGGAGGGTGCGAGCGAAGGGTTGCAGTGCTCCCTGCAGAGCAGCCAGACCCACGACTTCCTGCATGAAGGCAAACGCTGGGGCAATATCGCCCACTGGTTCAGGCTGGACAGCCTGGTCGCCGTCGAAGGCACCGAAGCGATCGAAACCCGCATCGGCCCTGACCTGATCGACCCCTTGCTCGAAGCCAGCGGCACGGCAAACTTCCGCATCGAGGTGAGCCATCCCGAGCAAGGACAGAGCGACATGGGCATGGTGCGGATCAACCCTGCCGTCATCGGCTCGGCGTCCGGAGGGCCTGCACTGGAGCAACCTGTCGCCCCTGTCACGCCACCACCACCAGCACCGGTCGAAGTCGTCGCCCCGCCTGTGGAGACCGTAGAGCCGGTCGTCGAAGCGCCGGCCCCCCAGCCGGAGCCAGCCTCTGCGTCCTATGCCCCGGTGGCACCGGCCCCTGCGAAATCCGGCAATCGCTGGCTGCTGCCGCTGATCCTGCTGATTCTGATCGCCGCGGCCGCTGCAGCGGCCTGGTGGTGGTTCACCCAGCGCCAGCAGCCGGCACCCGTGGAGCCGCCAGCGGCCGAGCAACAGGCTGCACCGGCGGCGGAGCCGGCCAGCGCCGCTGCCGCGCCCTGCACCCTGGAAAGCATGCAAGGCCAGGCAGAATTGGCCTTCGTCCAGAGCTGCATTCAGCAGGCACCGGACAGCGCCAAGCTGCTCGACGTCATCAAAACCGCCAAGGCCAACAACCACTGCGGCGTGGCCCAACGCCTGTACGCCAACCGCGCCCAAGGCGGGGACGTGCAGATCGCCATGGCCTATGCCCATGAGTACGACCCCAAGTACCACCAGGCCAGCGAATGCTTCAAGGCACCAGACAACGCCACCGCCGCCTACTGGTACGAAACCATCCTCGGTTTCGATGAGAACAACGCCGAAGCCAAGGCGCGCTTCGAGGAGCTCAAGCCATGAGCCTGCGCGGCCTCGGCGTCGCCCTGCTGGCCTTGAGCCTGAGCCCGGCCCTGCAGGCAGCGGATAAACCGCTGCTGCAGGACGGCAAGAAAACCCTGTTCCAACGCGTGCTGACCACCCCAGGCTGCAAGCTCAGCGATGCCGCCGGTGCGGCACCCGGCGCTGCGCAGCCAGCCTTCAGCCGTTTCTATGTCTACGAACGCGCCCAAGCCGACGGCCATGAATGGCTGCGGGTCGGTCCCGATACCCAAGGCAAGAGCATCGGCTGGCTGCCCGGCGACTGCACCGTCGCCTGGAAGATGCAGCTGACCCTGGCCTTCACCAACCCGGCCAACCGCGACCGCTTGCTGTTCTTCAAAGAGCGCAGCCAGCTCGAAGGCATCCTCGACGCGCCGGACCCGGTCAGCCAGATCGCCCCGATTCGCGCCAAACTCAAGCACAACACCGAAGCCCCTGGCGTACTGGCCCAGGAGCCTGAGTTCTTTGTCGACATGCAGAAGAACTTCTACCTGCTGCCCGTGCTCAGCGGCGAAGAGGTGATGACCGAGGAAGGCTTCCGCACCCGCATCCTCAATGTGGCCTCGGTGAGCAAAGCCCAGGAGCAGGGCGCGCAGACCGCGGGGGCGGCCAGTCCGACGACCAAGACCCAGCTCAAGGCCTTCAGCGCAGCGGTGGTGTTCGTCATCGACTCGACCATTTCCATGGACCCGTACATCGACCGCACCCGTGAGGCGATCAAACGTGTCTACGCGCAGATCGAAAAGGAAAACCTCGGTCAGCAGGTCAAGTTCGGCCTGGTCGCCTACCGCTCCAGCACCAAGGCGGTACCGGGCCTGGAGTACGTCAGCAAGATGTACGCCGACCCCAACACCGTGAAAGACGGCGCCGACTTCCTGTCCAAGGTCGCCGACCTCAAGCAGGCGAAAGTCTCCAGCAGCGCCTTCGACGAAGACGCCTATGCCGGCGTCATGCATGCCGTGGACAAGGTCGACTGGAGCCAGTTCGGCGCGCGCTACGTGGTGCTGATCACCGACGCAGGCGCCATCGATGGCGGCGACAAGCTGTCGAGCACCGGCCTGGGGGCCGAGCAGGTGAAGATCGAGGCAAGCAACCCAGGCGTTGCGCTCTACACCCTGCACCTGAAGACCCCGAGCGGCGCCAAGAACCACAGTGCCGCCGAGGCTCAGTACCGCACCCTGTCGAACTACCCCGGCACCAACACCTCGTTGTACTACCCAGTCAATGCCGGCGACGTGGAGGCCTTCGGCCGCAAGGTCGACAGCCTGGCCGCGGCCATCACCCAGCAGGTCAAATCGGCCTACCTGGGCGAGGACGCCATCGGCAGCGCAACCAACGCCAAGGCCGATCCGGCCGACAAGAAGATGCTCGAAGATGCCGCGCTGATCGGCCACGCCATGCAACTGGCCTACCTGGGCAAGACCACCGGGACCCAGGCACCGCCGGTGTTCCAGGCCTGGATCAGTGACCGCGATCTGATCAAGCAGAACGTACCGACCACCGACGTACGGGTGCTGTTGACCAAGGCCCAGCTCAGCGACCTGAGCGATGTGCTCAAGCAGATCCTCGATGCCGCCAACGAAGGCATGATCTCGCCCAGCGACATGTTCGCCCGGCTGCGCTCGGTGGCCGCGACCATGGGCGCCGACCCGAACCAACTCAAGCAAGGCGCGACCACCCGTGTAGCCGACCTGGGCGTACTCGGCGAGTACCTGCAGGACCTGCCCTACCAGAGCGAAGTGCTCAACCTGGACGAAGAAACCTGGAAAGGCTGGGACGGCCTGGCCCAGGAAAAATTCATCCGCAACCTGAGCACCAAACTGCGTCATTACCAACGCTACAACGCCGACGTGGACCGTTGGGTGGCCCTGGCGCCAGGCGCCGATAGTCGCGACAACGTCTACCCGGTGCCACTGGAAATGATGCCCTGACCCACCATGCTCGAAATCAAGGGAATGAGCGTGGTCCGTGGCGACGGACCACAATCGCACCGGGTACACCTGGACGAACTGCACCTGCGCCCAGGCGAAGTGCGAGCGATCACTGGCGAAAGCGGCTGTGGCAAGAGCACCCTGCTCGAAGCCATCGGCCTGCTGCTCAAGCCTGAGCGGCTGACGCACTACCGCCTGGGGCCGCAACGAGAGGATGTCGCCCGACTGCTGGCCGAAGACCGGGAGCCTGCGCTGGCCGCCCTGCGCTCGCGGGCGCTGGGTTTCGTCCTGCAGAACGGCGGCCTGCTGCCGTTTCTGAGCGTACGCGAGAACATCCTCCTGCCTCGGCGCCTGCTGGGCCTTGCCGCCCACAGCGCCGCCGTGGACAAAGCCATCGCCGCCCTGCGTCTGGAGCCCTTGCTGGGCAAGCTGCCCCAGGCCTTGTCCATCGGCGAGCGCCAGCGGGTGGCCTGTGTCCGGGCGATCGCCCATGAACCGCGCGTGCTGCTGGCCGACGAACCCACCGCAGCGCTCGACCCGCACAATGCCCAGCGCCTGTTCGAGCTGTTGCTGAACCTGGTGGCCGAGCTGGGTATCGCCGCCCTGGTGGTATCCCACGACTGGGCACTGGTCGAGCGCTTCGGCCTCAAGCGCCTGGGCGCGATCAACGGCGAGGGGGAGACGCGCTTTGAACCCATGGCATGAGCACCTTGGCCTGCTGGTGCGCCTGACCCTGGCCGACCTCTGGCACGACCGTAACGTCTCCCTGTGCATGGCCGCCTCGCTGATGGCGGTGATCGCCCCGTTGCTGTTGCTGTTCGGCCTCAAGCATGGGGTGGTCAGCCAGTTGCAGGACGAGTTGCTGCGTGACCCACGCAACCTTGAAGTGAAGATGCTCAGCAGCGGCCACTACGACCAGGCCTGGCTCGAGCGCCTGCAGCAGCGTCCGGACGTGGGCTTCGCCATCGGCCAGACCCGCTCGCTCAACACCCAGGCCGACCTGCTCGGTGAGCATGGCCGCTTTGCCGACAACGTCGAGGTCATCCCCACCGCAGCCGGCGACCCGCTGCTGGACAGCGGGCTGAGCGCCTTGCAGGGCGACCAGGTGATCCTCAGCGAGCGCGCCGCCCAGCGCCTGGGCGCCAAGGTCGGCAGCACGGTCCGCCTGCGCGTGGCCCGGCGCCTGGACGAGGTCAACGAGCGCGGAGAACGCACCCTGCAGGTGCAGGCCATCGTCGACAGCGTGCGCTTCGCCCGGCCAGCGGCATTCGTCAGCCCGCAGCTGCTGCTGGAGCTGGAGCGCTACCGCGATGGCTACCGCGTGGCAACGCTGGGCGCCAGCACCGGGCAAGCGCTGGACGGGGTCAAGATCGGTTACGCCCGCGCCCGCGTCTACGCCAAGGACATTGACAGCGTCGCCCCGCTGGAGCGCTGGTTGAATGAGCAGCGCATCGAAACCGCCAGCCGTCTGGCGGAGATCGAAAGCGTGCGGGCCATCAACCATGTGCTGGGGCTGATCTTCGGCGTCATCGCCGGTGCGGCGCTGGTCGGCTGCATCGCCTCGCTGGTCGGGGCCTTCCTGGCCAACATCGATCGCAAGCGCCGCCACCTAGCGGTGCTGCGACTGCTGGGCTTCGGCAGTTGCGCCGTGGCCGGCTACGTCGTGCTGCAAGCACTGGTGCTGAGCCTGGTCGGCTATCTGGGCGGGCTGGGCGGTTACTACACCGGCAGCCTGCTGTTCGACCAATTGCTGCGCACCAGCCAGGCCACTGGCGCCTTCATTTGTCACATCACCGTCTGGCATGGCCTGGTGGCCTTGCTGCTCGCCTTCCTGGTCGCCGGCCTGGTCGCCTTGATCGGTGCCTTGCGGGCAATACGGATTCAACCTGCGGAGAGTCTGCGTGAACTCTAAAGCCTGCCGCCTGCTCCTGGCGCCACTGGGTCTCGGCTTCCTGCTGCAAGCGTCTGCGGCAACCTGGGACGAGAAGTTCTACAACCCGATGGCCGAGGCCGACGACGTGGTCCTGCCCATGCCCTGCGACGGCGCCATGGTGTTTCGCAAGGTGCTGATCCCTGTGGCCGGGCCGCTGGACGATTACCCGATCAACATCGGCCAGGACAGCGCCGAATGGGGTTACGTGGAGCAGACCCGCCCTGCGTTCATCGCCGGCAGCTTCACCAGCGCCAAGGGCGAAAAGTCGCGCTACTACCTGCTGGCCAAGTACGAGATGACCCAGCTGCAGTATCGCGCCCTGATGGACGAAACCTGCCCGACGCCTTCGAACAAGCAGCGCCTGCCAATAGTCTCGGTCAGTTGGCTCGACGCCCTGCAGGCCGCCGACAAATACAACCGCTGGTTGCGGGCCAACGCCGCCGACAAGCTGCCCCGTGAAGACGGCGCGCTGGGCTTCCTGCGCCTGCCCACCGAGGTAGAGTGGGAGTTTGCCGCCCGTGGTGGGTTGCAGGTCAGCACTGCCGAGTTTCGCGACAATCGCTACCCCATGGCCGAAGGCCTGAACGCCTACGAATGGTTCGCCGGGGCACAATCGGCCAACGGCCAGTTGCAACTGAGCGGCCTGCTCAAGCCCAACCCCCTGGGCCTGCACGACATGCTCGGCAATGCCAGCGAGATGATGTTCGAGCCCTTCCGCCTGAACAAGCTCGACCGCCAGCACGGTCAGGCCGGTGGTTTCGTGGTCCGCGGCGGCAACTACCTGACCAGCGAGGGCGAACTGCGCACCGCCCTGCGCCAAGAGGAGCCTTACTACAACGCCGAAGGCCCGGTGGCGAAAAAGACCAACGGCCTGCGCCTGGCCCTGGTCTCGCCGACCCTGACCTCGCGCGAGCGGGTCAAGAACATCGAGAAGAGCTGGGCATCCCTGGGCAGTGACCAGCCGGCGCCCCAAAGCAAGGACAAAGGCACGGTCAAGGCGCTTGAAGAACTGGCCTCCGGTGTCGAGGACCAGGCGCTCAAGAACCAGCTCAAGAACGTCGAGAACCAGCTGCGCGCCAGCAACCAACAACAGCAGGAAGCCCGCGACCAGGCGATCCGCGCCAGCCTCAACCTGGGCGCCTTCCTCTGCACCAAGATGCTCGACGATGGCCAGTACCTGGACTTCTTGCAGAAGAACTACGCCAGCAACTGCAAGGCCGGCGAAGAAGACCCTACCTGCGGCATGCGCAAGACCAAGCTCGACGAACAGAGCGCGCGCCTGCACAAGCTCAGCCGCTACTACGCAAGTTCGCTGGTCGAGTCCGGCTCGCTGTATGGCCAGGACCTGTTGCAGGCACAGGTTCCTGTGCTCGAAGGGGTGCTGACAGCCAACAAGAACCTCAAGGAACTGACGCCCTACCTGCGTACCCACTGGGCCAACCAGGTGTCATTCCTCAAGACCCAGAAAATCGATACCACCGCATGGCTCGACAGCTGCAAAGCCGTGGCGCACTGACAACAACACCGCAAGGAATCGAAACCGTGAAGCACAACAAACCCGGAAGAATCAGCCAGTGGATCAGCCTGGCCCTGGCCGCCACCCTCGTCCTGACCGGCTGCGCCAGCACTGGCAGCTCCATGCTCGGCGGCAACGGCGGCACCGCTGACCCGCGCTTGAGCGCAGGCAATGACGCCAAGTTCTTCAGCACCTCCGGCTACCAGGCCTGCGCCGTGGCCGCCGGTGCCGGTGTCTTGGCCTGTGCCCTGTCGAACTCCGGCAACAAAGCCGCCTGCGCGGTGGTCGCCGGCCTTGCCGCCTGCGGTGTGGCCATGGGCGCCAACTACTACCTGGACCAACGCCGTAGCCAGTACGCCGACACGACCCAACGCCTGAACGTCATGACCACCGACGTACAGAACAAGACTGCCCAGGTCGCCGAACGTACCAACACGCTGCAACGGGTCATCGCCGATGACAAGGCACAGATCGCGGCCATCCAGAAGGACATACAGAGCAAGACCGTCAACAAGGCCAAGGCCCAGCAGGACATCGCCAACATCGACCAGAACATCACCCGGATGCGCAAAGACGTGACCAACATGAAGGCGACGGTCAGCGAATTCGAAAAAGTGGCCCAACTCGAACGCCAGAACGGCGCCAACCCCGAGGAAGTCCAGAAGGTCGAGGCGGAGATCGCCAAGATGAACGCCAAGGTCGCCTCGCTGCAGCAAGAGGTCGATGGCCTCTACAACCAGCGTTCGGCCATCACCCTGGGTTGAGGACGGGCCTATGTTCGTACGTCACTGCCTATGCCTGCTGCTGCTCGCCGGCCTGACCGGCTGCGCCACCACCGCGTCCCAGTGCAAGGCCTCCGACAGCAGCGCCAGCCTGATTGGCAAGCTCAACTGCGACTATGGCGGCGGCTACGCCGATGAAGTGCGCAGCAGCGAACAGGACTTGCGCGCGGCCCAGGAGCAGAACCGCCAGTTCAACCAAGTGTATGACCAGCTCAGTGCCCTGCAGGCCTCCACTCGCCAGGACCTGCAAACCCAGCGCCGTCAGCAGGCGAGCCTGGAGCAATCGCTCAATGGCCTGCTCGCCACACTCAAGAAGCGCCACGCCAACAAGGCCGACGTGCAACAACAGATCGCCGGGCTCGAGCAACGTCTCAAGGCCAGCCAGGCGGCGCCGGCGAGCAATGCCAGCAGTGCCCAGGTCGAAGCCCGCAAGCAGGAGCTCAAGGCGCTGCAGCAGCAGGTCAGCCGCCTGCAACTGAGCCTGGGTTACGAGTAAGTCCCCCGGCAGCTTCGGCTGCCGGCTTTTTTCAGGATACCGACATGCAGCGGGTCACCCGTGACACCAGCCCGGCCCAGGATGACCCGAAGCCGCTAGAACACGCCATGGCGATCATCGTCAGGCATTTCCCTCCCAGCATCGCGCACCTGTTCGCGACCCCGCGCACCGGCCAGGGCGGCGTGCGTGAATGGTGGTCGGAACTGGAGGGACAGCCCCGCCGTTTCCATGAACTCGATGCCGACCAGCAACAGGCATTGCTGGCGCTGTACGAACAGCGCCAGGACGCCGTGCGCCAGTTGATCGGCGAACTGCAGGGGCGCGGCCAGCATGAAGAGGCCACGGTCCTGCAGCGCCTGATCGGGCCCGCGAATGTGGACAACCTCTACAGCATCAACGGCTACCCGCTGGTGGTCCGTTGGGGTCAACCGGTTCCCCCTTCCGCCACAGCCCCCGTGCCGCCACCGCCGCCACCTGCGCCCGTGCCGGTGCGCCGGCGCTGGATCTGGCTGCCATGGCTCCTGCTGCCGTTGCTAGGTTTGCTGCTCCTGGCACTGGCCCTGTGGTTCGGCTGGCCCTACCTGCAGCGCTGGTTGGATACCCGGTCCGTGCAGCAGCCCTACGCCTGCGTCAAGGACGCCCAGGTGCAGCCACCGGAATTCGCTGTAGTGCTCGACACGTCAGGCTCTATGCGCCTGAGCGTCGAAGCCACGGCTGAAGACGAGCAATGGTTCTTCCAGTACATCAACGATCTGGCCGTCGACCCGCAGCGCTTGGCGCAGATCACCCGCGCACCGGTGCGCATGGACGTCGCCAAGGCCAGCCTGACGCACCTGATCGAGGACCTGCACCCGGCCATCGACATGCGCGTGGTGACCTTCAATGGCTGTCGCGCGCCCTTGGACCATGGCGTGTTCACCCCTGCCCAGCGTCCAGCACTGATCCAAGGCATCCAGGCCCTGGAGCCCAACGATGGCACTGCCCTTAGCGCCAGCCTCGATGTCGCGGCCCAGGCCATGGACGGACGCACCCGCGACGGCATGATCGTGATGTTCGTCGATGGCCCCGACGGCTGCGGCCAGAACGCCTGCGCGGTGGCCGAGCGGATCGCCCGCGAGCAACCTAGGCTGCGGGTCAACCTGATCAACATCAGCAATAACAGCGAGGCCAACTGCATCGCCGAGCGCACCGGTGGCCGGGTCTATTCGGCCGACAACGCCTCGCAAATGGCCGCTGCGCTCAAGCAGGCCAGCGAGGAGGTTTCCGGTTCGGCCAATTGTGATTAGGACATTCCATGCAACGGGTACTCCGAGACACCCACGCCAGCCAACACGCCGCCACTGCCCTGGAACAGACGGTGGCGCTAATTCGCCAGCACTTTCCACCGAGCATCGCGCACCTGTACGCCATTCCGCGGCAAGGACGTGATGGCGTACTGGAGTGGTGGTCGGAACTTGCCGGACAGCCCCACCTGTTCGACACCCTCGGCCGCGGCCAGCAAACGGCCCTGCTCAAACGCTACGAGCAACGCCAGGCCGCCGTCGAGCAACTGGCTCAGGAGCTTGAGCGGCGTGGCCAGGCAAGCGCTTCGGCGGCGCTGCGCACGCTGATCGGACCTCCTGATCTGAACAACCTTTACAGCATCAACGACGAGCCGCTGGTGATTCGTTGGGGGCAAGTGGCGCTTGTGGCTTCTCCACCACCGCCTGCGCCGCCACCTGTAACTGAACCGCCACCGGCAAAGCCCACGCCGGCTCCGGTGACAAAAGTAATCGCCGTGGAACGCAGGCCCCTGCGGCTGTGGCCCGGGCTGCTGCTCGTCCTGCTGCTGGCCCTGCTCTATGGCCTCTACCTCAGCTGGCCAGACCTTTACCAGCGTTGGCAGGCCTACCGCCAGACAGCCCAGGTTTGCACACCCGGGGATACCTTCGAGCCGTCCGAATTCGTCGTGGTGCTGGACACGTCCGGCTCTATGGACACCCGCATCCGCGTCAAGCGCGAAATTGACCCGTGGTACATGAGCCTGCTGGCGAAGATCCCGATCGTCGAGGAACTCCTGCCCAGCAGCGCCCCCGCGCGGGTCACCCGCATGGACATGGCGAAAACCTCGCTGACATCGGTGATCGAGAACCTGGACAACAGCGTGGCCATGCGCCTGGTGACGTTCGAGGGCTGTGGCCGACCGCTCGACCACGGCGTGTTCGGCCAGCGCCAGCGCGCCGTGCTGATCGACAAGGTCGCGGCACTCAAGGCCCGAGGTGGCACCGCCCTGGGGGACAGCCTGGGCGCCGCCGCCTTGACAATGAATGGCCGGGATCGAGATGGCATGATCGTCATGTTCGTGGACGGTCGCGACAGTTGCGGCACCAGTGTGTGCGAAGTGTCCGAACAGATCGCCCAACGCCAGCCGCGCTTGCGCATCAACGTGGTCAACATCAGTGCGGCCACCGGCTCCAACTGCGCGGCCAGCAATACCGGCGGTCGCGTTTATACCGCCAATGACGCTGCCGCAGTGGCAGAGGCGCTCAAGCAGGCCAGCCGGGAGGTGAGTGCGGGGGGTTGTTCCTGACGCCCATGACGTTTTTCAATCGAGTCCATGCCGTTTCCTGCATTGCCGTGCAGGCTGGCGTGCCGGATGCTTTAGTTATTCCGACACATCGGTTTTCACCCCGCAGAGGCCCGTATGAAGAACGTCGAACAAATCCTCAAGACCAAGTCCCAGCATCAGACCGTCTATACCATCGGCCCTGACGACTCGGTGCTCGACGCCCTGAAACTGCTGGCGGAGAAGAACGTCGGCGCCTTGCCGGTGGTGGAAAACAACCAAGTGGTGGGGATCGTCAGTGAGCGCGACTACGCCCGCAAGCTGGTGCTCAAGGGGCGCTCATCGGCGGCGACGCCAGTGCGCGAGATCATGAGCGCGCCGGTGGTCACGGTCGAGCCCAGGCAGAGCCTGGAGTACTGCATGAACCTGATGACCGACCGGCACCTGCGCCACCTGCCGGTGGTGAGCAACGGCGAGTTGCTCGGCCTGCTGTCGATCGGCGACCTGGTCAAGGAAACCATCGCCGAACAGGCCAATCTGATCATGCAGTTGGAGCAGTACATCCGCGGTGATTGATACCCGCTGAGTGGCCGCACTCGTCCGTCCAGTTCTCAGGGCTGCTGTACTCCCGTCGCAGCGGCCCCATGGCGCTTGGCTCCCAGACGCTAGTGGTATGCGCGCTCCAGCTCGTCCAACTGGTGGTCGAAGCTGCGCAAGCGCGCTGACCAGGTGTACACCAACACCTCAAGGTCGCGATTGAGCACTGCGGTATTGCCGCCATCACGGCCCTGGGGGTCGCACAGGTCCAGCTGATAGCGCTCGCGCGCCATGGCCGTGGCTACGCTGGAAAGGTCGCGGGCGTTGGCCAGCCAGCGGTGTTGATGGTCACGGATCTCGCGGTCCAGCTCCCGGCACTGACGCTTGAGCGCGTCCAGACTCTGCTCCAGGGGTGTGCCCTTGAGCTCACCCATGACCTCCTCGAAGGTCCGCCCGGAATGCCAGTAGCTACCCCAGAAATAGCGATCGAAAACCGTCTCGACCCGACGCAGGGCGACCTTGGTGTTCCAGATGGTCACCAGCGTATGCCCCTGGATCACCTCGCGCTTGTTCAAGCGCAACTGTTGCCAGGCGCTCCAGGCCAGAGCGCAAAGCGCCACCGCCGCCGTGATGGCGGCGGCGGCATACATGAACTGCAGCGCGTGGTCCATGGAGTGGACGTGGCGGATGCCGTAGAAGTAACCGGCCGTCAGCGTGCCCAGGATCGTCACGGAGCACCAGAAGCCTGATGCGTAGGGATCTTTCATCGCGCTATCCCCTGTTGTTTTACCTGAGCATAGCAACGGCCAATTCACCCATCAGGTGCCGCTCGGCGCTTTATTTGCGGGGGCGACGCAAGGCCTCGTTGAGTTGATCGAACGGCACGGCCCAATCGGCATCCTCTATCACGCTCTCCTTGAGAAAGGCCCGCTGGGCCTCGGTCCAGAACGGCGCATCCACCAGTTTGATCTCGTTCTTGAGTGGTGAATGCGTGGTGATGAACTTGTCGATGCTCTCGGCATCGTCCGCCAGCCCCAGTTGCTTGAACAGTTCGGCGAATGGATGGTTCGGTGCTTCCATGGTGCCTCCTCGGGCCGGGCGGCCGTCCACGACGCCGGCCCGGCAGTGGGTTGATGATCATCAGCACAGTTCGCGCACTTCGGCGCGGGGAACCAGCTTCAGGTATTGCTCCATGCTCATGTGGATCAGGTGATCGTGATCCCCCGCCTCCAGATAGACATCACCCTGGCGGGTAAGGCTCGGGTCGAGCAGCATTTTTATGTCATAGGCATCGCCCAGGGCTGGCACAGCGCCGCGCTCGCAGTCGCCGAACAGACTCGGCAGGCCGCTTTCACGGGTCAGTTGCCAGGCGCCGGACATACGCACCTTGCTCATGTCCAGATGGCGGTTGGCCGGTAGCACGGCCATGATGTAGTTGCCATGCCGGTCATCGAGCATCACCGACTTGGCGACCCGCTCGGCAGGTACGCCGGCCGTGCGCGCCGATTCCAGGCTCGTGGCCGAGTGAGGATGGGGAATGATGTCGTAGTCGCAGTTGGCCTTGTCCAGGCGCTGCTGCAGGGTTTTGGCCATACGCATGATGCACCTCCGGTTTACCCCCATCTAGGAAGTTTAGGCCGAGGTCCGGCGGGTACGACTAAACTTCGGTGACAGGCCCGGACAAGGTGACGACAGGTGATCGCTCGCGGCTGGCGCTGGCTGCTGCTGATGCTCGTGCTCGGCATGGTTCCGAGTGGCTTTGCAGCGCCCGGTGCCAGCGTCTGGTTGCTGGATGTCGACGATGCCATCGGCCCAGCCACTGCCGACTACCTGGTACGCGGCTTGGAACAGGCACAGGCACAAAACGCTCAACTGGTGGTGATCCGCCTGGACACGCCCGGTGGGCTGGACAGCGCCATGCGCCAGATCATCAAGGCGATTCTCGCAAGCCCCGTGCCCGTGGCCAGCTTCGTCGCCCCCAGCGGCGCCCGGGCAGCCAGCGCCGGCACCTATATCCTCTATGCCAGCCACGTGGCCGCCATGGCGCCAAGCACCAATCTGGGCGCCGCCACGCCGGTGCAGATCGGGGCGGCACCGCCGGGCAAACCTGAGCCCAACGCGCCGCGCGAAGACGACACCTTGGCGCGCAAGCAGGTCAATGATGCCGCCGCGTACATTCGCGGTCTGGCCCTGCTGCGCGGGCGCAACGCCGAGTGGGCAGAGAAGGCCGTGCGCGAGGCAGTCAGCCTGTCGGCCAGCGAGGCGGTGCGCATCAAAGTCATCGACCAGGTGGCCAACGACCTCCCGGACCTGTTGAAGCAACTGGACGGCAAGACCTTCATCGCTGCCGGCCAGCCGCGCCAGTTACACACCGCCGGCGCCGCCATCGTCGAACACCTGCCGGACTGGCGCACCCGACTGCTAGCAGTGATCACCAATCCCAGCGTGGCGCTCATCCTGATCATGATCGGGATCTATGGCTTGCTG
This sequence comes from Pseudomonas sp. HMSC08G10, assembly GCF_001808425.1. Taxonomy (NCBI): domain Bacteria; kingdom Pseudomonadati; phylum Pseudomonadota; class Gammaproteobacteria; order Pseudomonadales; family Pseudomonadaceae; genus Pseudomonas; species Pseudomonas sp. HMSC08G10. Next base: position 296,246 of record NZ_KV793298.1, read on the forward strand.
TTCGAGTTCATGAACCCGGGCTCCGGCGTCGGCGGTGTGATCGGTGGCATCTGCCTGTTGCTGGCCCTGTACGCGATGCAGTTGCTGCCGGTGAGCTATGCGGGTGTGGCGCTGATCCTGCTGGGCGTGACCTTCATGATCGCCGAGGCGTTCTTGCCGAGCTTCGGTGTGGTCGGCTTCGGCGGCATCGTCGCGTTCGTGGTCGGCGCGGTGATTCTCATGGACACCGACGCACCAGGCTTCGGCATTCCCCTGGGGCTGATCGTCGCCTTGGCGGCGGTCTCGGCACTGCTGCTCGGCGGCGTACTGGGCATGGCCATCAAGGCCAGGCGACGCGCCTTAGTCAGTGGCGATGCCGGGCTGGTGGGCAGCCTGGTCACGGTGACCCAGGTGATGGCGGACAACCCGTTCTGCGGCTCGGTACAGGCCCAGGGCGAACAATGGCAAGTCCAGTGCGCGACCCCGTTGCAGCCTGGGCAACATGTGCGCGTGACGGCCCGCCATGGCGTGATGCTGGAGGTCAGTGCCACCGCGCCCTGCGCGCAAGGAGAGTGAAGATGTTCGTTCAATTCGGTTTTGGCGCCTTGCTGGCGGTCATCGGCCTGCTGTTGCTGTCGGCCCTGCGCATCCTGCGCGAGTACGAGCGGGGCGTGGTGTTCCAACTGGGGCGCTTCTGGCAGGTCAAAGGGCCGGGCTTGATCATCCTGATCCCGGGGATCCAGCAGATGGTGCGGGTCGATCTGCGCACCGTGGTACTCGACGTGCCGCCCCAGGACGTGATCACCCGCGACAACGTCTCGGTCAAGGTCAATGCCGTGTTGTACTTTCGCGTGCTCGACCCGCAGAAGGCGATCATCCAGGTGGAGGACTTTCTCAGCGCCACCAGCCAGCTGGCCCAGACCACCCTGCGCGCGGTACTCGGCAAGCATGAACTGGACGAACTGCTGGCCGAACGCGAGCAGCTCAACTTGGACATCCGCCAAGTGCTCGACGCCCAGACCGATGCGTGGGGCATCAAGGTGGCCAACGTCGAGATCAAGCATGTTGACCTCAATGAATCGATGGTCCGCGCCATCGCCCGTCAGGCCGAAGCCGAGCGTGAACGGCGGGCCAAAGTGATCCACGCCGAAGGTGAATTGCAGGCCTCGGAGAAGCTGATGCAGGCGGCGCAGATGCTAAGCAAGGAGCCAGGAGCGATGCAGTTGCGCTACATGCAGACGCTGGGGGCAATTGCCGGGGACAAGAGCTCGACCATCGTGTTTCCGCTGCCGGTGGACTTGCTCAAGGGGTTGGTCGATAAACCGCGTTGATCCTCGCTGCAGCCCCCACAAGCTCGACCCCGAACCTGTGGGGGCTGCGAACGGTTCAGACCGGCGCGCGGCGCAAGGTCGCCAGAAACGCCGCCGCACCGATGAACAAGCCGGCAAACGTGCGGTTCATGCGCTTTTGCTGCTTGGGCGTGCGCAGTAACCGCAGTACGCGGGCCGCCAGGCCCGTGTAGCCGGCCATGACCAGCATGTCCACGGTGATCATGGTGGCGGTGATGGCCAGGTACTGGGGCACCAGCGGCGCATGCGGATTGATGAACTGCGGTAGCACCGCGAGCATGAACACCAGTGCCTTGGGGTTGCTGACGTTGACCAGGAAACCGCGGAACACCAAGCTCATCGGCTTGCCGATAGGCCGCACGCCCGAGGTGTCATTCATGTCCATGGGCAAGGCGCGCCACTGTTTGTAGGCCAGGTACACAAGGTAAGCGACGCCGAACCATTTGATGAGCTGGAAGGCGGTGGACGAGGCGGCAAGGATGGCGCCCACACCGGCGGCGATCACGGCGATCTGCACGATCAGGCCCAGTTGCAAGCCCAGGGCATTCCAGTAGCCACGCCAGAACCCGTACTGCAGGCCGCTGGACATCGAGGCGATGGCCCCAGCACCCGGCGACAGGCTGATTACCCAGCACGCGGCAAAGAAGGCCAACCAGGTTTCCATCGACATCGCACACCTCGCTCGAACATATGTTGCAAAACGTAAAGCTAAGGGGTTGGTGAAAAAATCACCAGCGATTTTTCGTGGCTTCTGTCACCCCCGCGAAGAAATCAACACCGTCAACGGGTCAATCCGCCTCGACCGGCTCGCCCTTCGACACCGTAGCCACTTCGGTCCCACGCCAACGGCGCACGGCTTTCTGGAAGAACTGACTGTTCGGCACCTGCACCAGCGCCCCGCCCGCCTCGGGCGTTTCCATCAGCGTGGTGTACAACAGGTTGATGGCAATCACCCGGCCCTTGACTCCCGGCTTGTCGAGGGTGTCCACCAGCTCGACCACATCACCGATACGGAACGGTCCGACGGTGAAGATCAGCACCGCGCACAGCAGGTTGGAGAGCACGCTCCAGATGGCGAAGAACGCCACCGCCGCCACCGCGACGAAGCCTGACAGCGCCGTCCACAGCACCGTGGCCGAAACGCCCAGGCGCTCGAGCACGAACAACAGCGCACTGCCCATGATCAGCCAGCGCAGACCGCCACGCACCGGCACCAGCAGCTCGGGTGGCAGCGGATAGCGGTTACCCAGCCGACTCAGCCCACGTGCGATCACACGCTGCAAGATGAACGCGGCGATCAGGATCAGCAGGATCTGCAGCCCAAGCCAGAACGCGTCCATCCATTGCCCTGGCAGCAGCGAGCGCAGTTCCTCCATCAGGACAACGCCTCCAGCTCGGCCTGCATGGCCTCGAGGGTTTCCAGCGCTTGCATCCAGGCTTCTTCCAGCTCGCCCTCGCGCTGCTTAAGTTTGGTCTGGCGCGCCAACAGGTCACGCAGTTCGTCCTTGCGGGACGCCTCGTACAGGCCACCATCACCCAACGCCGTTTCGATCTCGGCCAGTTGCCCATGCACCTGGTTCAGCTCGGTCTCGAGCTTCTCGGCGGCACGCTTGTGCGGTGCCAGTTGCTGACGCAACGCGGCGGCGGCCTGACGCTGGGCCTTCTTGTCGGTCTTGTCTGGGTTGGCCGGGGCATTGCTGACCGGCGCACTGCGTTGGCGATAGTCGATCAACCACCGGCTGTAGTCGTCCAGGTCACCGTCGAAGGCTTCGACCTTGCCATCGGCCACCAGCAGGAAGTCGTTGGTGGTGCTCTTGAGCAGGTGACGGTCGTGGGAAACCACCACCACCGCGCCACTGAACTCCTGCAGGGCCATGGTCAGGGCCAGGCGCATCTCCAGGTCCAGGTGGTTGGTCGGCTCGTCGAGCAGCAGCAGGTTCGGCCGCTCCCAGGCGATCAACGCCAGGGCCAGGCGCGCCTTTTCGCCGCCGGAGAAGTTCACCACCGGCTCGTCGACGCGGTTGCCGTGGAAATCGAACCCGCCGAGGAAGTCGCGCAGGGTCTGCTCACGTTCGGCCGGGGCAATTCGCTGCAAGTGCAGTAGGGGGCTGGCCTTGTCGTCCAGGGAGTCGAGCTGGTGCTGGGCGAAGTAGCCCACCGCCAGGTTCTCACCCCGCACCAGGCGTCCGGCGATGGGTTCGAGCTCACCAGCGAGGTTCTTGATCAGGGTCGACTTGCCGGCACCGTTAGGGCCCAGCAGGCCGATGCGTGCACCGGGCGCCAGCTGCAGCTTGACCTTCTCCAGGATGGCTTTGTCGCCATAGCCCAGACGGCCTTCGGAAAGGTCCAGCAGCGGGTTGGAGATTTTCTCCGACTCGCGGAAGACGAAGTCGAACGGCGAGTCCACATGGGCAGCAGACAACTCCTCCATGCGCTCCAGGGCTTTGATCCGGCTCTGCGCCTGACGGGCCTTGGTGGCCTGGGCGCGGAAGCGCGCGATGTACTTTTCCATGTGCGCGCGGCGGGCCTGCTGCTTCTCATAGGCCTGTTGCTGCTGTGCCAGACGCTCGGCACGGGTGCGTTCGAAGGCGCTGTAGCCGCCTTTGTAGAGATTGAGCTTGCGCTGCTCGACATGCAGCACGTGGTCGACCACAGCGTCCAGGAAGTCGCGGTCGTGGGAAATCAGCAGCAGCGTGCCGGGATAGCCCTTGAGCCAGTCCTCCAGCCAGAGGATGGCGTCCAGGTCCAAGTGGTTGGTGGGCTCGTCGAGCAGCAGCAGATCGGATGGGCACATCAGGGCCTGGGCCAGGTTCAGGCGCATCCGCCAACCACCGGAGAAGTCGCCAACGCGCCGATCCATCTGCTCGGTGGTGAAACCCAGACCTGCCAGCAGCTTACGCGCGCGAGCATCGGCGGTGTAACCGTCGGCGCTGTCGAGCTCACTGTGCAGGCGCGCCACGGCGGTGCCATCGTGGGCTGCCTCGGCGATAGCCAGGTCAGCCTGGATCTTGCGCAGGCGTACGTCGCCGTCGAGCACATAGTCAACCGCCAGGCGATCGAGGGTGTCGACCTCCTGGCGCATGTGGGCGATGCGCCAATCGCCAGGCAGTTGGCAGTCGCCGGCATCGGGCGATAGCTCACCGCGCAGCAAGGCGAACAGGCTGGATTTTCCGGCACCGTTGGCGCCGATCAGGCCGGCCTTGTGACCGGCGTGCAGGGTCATCTCGGCGCCTTCTAGCAAGCGCTGCGGACCACGCTGTAAAGTGAGATTCGATAGTCTGATCATGATGGTCGCGGAGTCTATCAGCTTCCCTTCTGGGCACACAGGCCACCTTGACCACTGGCGAGTCCGAACATGCAGAACGAATTGTGGAATCACGCCCTGGCGCTGTATCGCCAGCCCGGGGTCGAAGCGGCCTGCCTTGCACTGCAAGGGGCAGGCGCGGATGTCTGTCTGATGCTTTGCGGGACTTGGCTGCAGGCCCGCCGTGTCGCACCCGATGCGATGCGCGCGGCTGCGCTACAAGCCATTGCCGGCCCATGGCAGCAACAGGTCATAGCTCCCCTGCGCGTGCTGCGCCAACAATGGCGCGAAGCGGCGCAAGGCGATGCGCAGTTGGCGTCGCTGCGCGAGCAGGTGAAGGGATTGGAGCTGGAAGCGGAGCGCACGTTGCTGGCGCGTTTGCAGGCGTGTGCGGGGCAATGGCCTGCGGACCCGAGCGGCCCGCCAGGCGACTGGCTGCAATGGCTGGTGCCCGAGCAAGCCCGTGGCCACGACGCGCTGAATCAGCTGCGCGCCGTGGCCAATGGGCGTCAGGAGGCCGACGGCGCCGACTGAGCCGGGGTGCTGGCCGGTGCTGGCGACGCGGCGGCAGGCGCTGCCGAGTTGGTCGCTGGCGCAGGGCTGCTGGTCACCGGTGCGGCAGGCTTGGCTTCTGCTGGCTTGCTGGCGGCAGGCTTGGCCGCAGCTGGCTTGGCCGGGGCCTTACGCGCAGCAGGCTTGGCAGCCGTGGTCTTGGTTGCGGCCGGTTTGGCGGTAGTCGCCTTGGCTGCGGCCGGTTTGGCTGCGGCGGGCTTGGCTGCAGGCTTGGCGACGGCAGGTTTGGCGGCAGCCGGCTTGGCGGCGGCTTTGGCAGCGGGCTTGGCGGCGGCGGTCTTAGTCGTAGCCGGCTTGGCGGTGGCCTTGGCAGCGGCAGGTTTTGCGGCAGGTTTTGCAGCCGCGGTACGGGCGGCAGCCGGCTTGGCTGGGGCCTTGGCTGCAGGCTTGGCAGCGGCTTTCGCCGGGGTCTTGGCCGCAGGCTTGGCAGCGGCTTTCGCCGGGGCCTTGGCCGCAGGCTTGGCAGCGGCTTTCACCGGCGCCTTGGCAGCGGGCTTGGCGGCTGCGGTCTTGGCAGCGGCGGTTTTGGCGGTCGGTTTTGCGGCTGGTTTTGCAGTCGCCTTGGCAGCCGGACGGGCAATGGCTTTAGTCACTGCCGGCTTGGCAGGTGCCTTAGCGGCCGACGCGCGCTGGTCGAGCGCCTTGCTGGCAGCCTCGCGCACTTTGCCAACACCCTGGGCAAGTTTCAGGCTTTCCTGGGCGTCACGTTTAAGTTGCTGGATATAAGTGCGAGTCTGCGCTTGACGCTCCTTGAGCGAGTCGAGCAGGTCCTCAAGTTCAGCGGATACTTTATGCGCCTTGTTCTGAGCCTTGGCTTTACCGGCCTTGGCGGCGTCCTGCAACTTCAGGCGTGCGTTGTGCAGTTTTTCCTGGGCTTTGCCGCGCTGTTTTTCCAACTTGGCCAGCAGTTTCTCGGCATCCGCCAGCGCTTGCGAGCAGGCATCTTCCAAATGTTCGAGCAGACTACCCGAAAGTTGCTGGAGCAGGTGCAACGGCGTACTGACTGGCTTCTTCTTGGCCGACATGGTTTACCTCCTGGCTGACGAGATTGCGGCTCATACTATGCTTCTGCTGCTACCGCCGCTAGGGCATGTGGACAGTATTATGAACGCCGCGTTGCATGCCTGGGCAAAGTTGTCATCTTGCAGCTCGGTGCAAGTGTAGTTGCCCAATAAAGTGTTGCTGATATTTACACATCTTTGGCCAACAAGGCTGGCATACTTTGCGCTCATCGCAGCAGGAGTTGACCGTGCCTCGTTATCTTATTCTCGGCCTGTGCCTGACAGCGCCTTTGGCCTGGGCCAACCCTGAAGCATCCCCCTCCAACCACGACCTGGCGTACAGCCTTGGCGCCAGCCTGGGTGAACGCCTGCGTGACGAAGTGCCCGGCCTCGAGCTCGACGCTTTGGTCGAGGGCCTGCGCCAGGCCTACCAGGGCCAGTCACTTAAGCTCGACAAGCCGCGCATGCAAGCCATTCTCCAGCAACACGAAGAACAAGCCAGCGCGGCCGCCGAACAGGCCCAGATTGATAAAAGCCTGGCAGCGGAGAAACGCTTCCTAGCCAACGAGCGGGCGCGGGCAGGTGTCCACGAGCTGCCAGAAGGCATTCTCTACAGCGAGCTGGCAAGCGGTACGGGCAACTCACCCAAAGCCGGTGGCAAGGTCCAGGTACGCTACGTAGGAAAGCTGCCGGACGGCTCGGTGTTCGACCAGAACCAGCAGCCCCAATGGTTCAACCTGGACTCCGTGATCGAAGGCTGGCAAGTGGCATTGCCGCACATGAAGGCAGGTTCGAAGTGGCGCCTGGTGATCCCGTCGGCACAAGCCTATGGAGCCGAAGGTGCGGGCGACCTGATCGCGCCCTACACCCCCTTGGTCTTTGAAATCGAACTGCTGGCGGTGGCCGACTGACGCCTGCCCTCAGGCCTGCACCGCGCCCTCTTCCTTGTGCGCGTTGTGCAGCACCTCGATCAGGCAGTCCTCGAGCTCGAAGCGCTCGTGCAACAGGCTGCCGAGTTCGCCCAATTTCTTGGAGAAGCGCTCGGGGTCCTTGCACTCGCCCTTTTCGCAATGGTCGTTAAAGGCCAGTGCAATCTGGGTGATGTCGTTGATTCGCGGGTTGATCTGCTCGGCGAGCTGCAGCGCACCCTCGTCACCGAACGCCTTGGCCTCGGTGACCAGTTGCTCACTCACTTCGAAATGCCACGCCGAAACATAGTCGACGAGCACCGCGCAAAAATCACGGTTTTTGTCTTTGTCGGCGAAGGCCGGTTTGGCGTCGCGCAAGGCGCGAAAGGCCTGGACCAGCTCCGCTCGTTCCTGGAGCCAACGGTCGATCAGCTTGTGAACCCCACCCCAGCGTTCCTGAGCGTTCTGACAACTATCGAGCATGGCGATCTCTTCCCTTCTGGGTAGATGCCGCTGCACCTCGTGCGCTAATACCGCGGCACAAAGGTGACATCAGCAGGACGGCATCGAGCAGTTGTATTTTCGGTAAGCGTGCTGCGAGATTATTCCCGCACGTGCTGGGCTTCAAGGTACGCAGTGGACAAAGTTCATACAAGTGTTTAATACCCTGGCAGGACACCGCTGGTCGTGCGATCCCATGACATTTGTCGTGGATCAATCTTTGCCGAGTTGGCGCATGCGGTAGCCCAGCAACCAGCTCAGCGGAAGGGCCGACAAAGACAGGAACGCCAGCAGACTCCACTCGGGCAAGGTCAGGTCGACGAAGCTCCAGGTCAGCGAGGTGCAGTCGGGGCCACCCAGTACCAGCATCTTCAACGCCTGGTCCCACGACTGCTCCAGCATCCACGCGAACGGCATCTGGCAGGCATCGACCGTCAGCCCCGCCCCTTGCAACCAGACATGCCTGGATGCCAGCAGCGCTCCACTCAACGAACAACCTAGCGCCAGCACCGCATAGTTGCGCTTGCCGACCATGCCCGGCGAATGTAACACCGCACACATACACACCCATGCGTACAACCCAAGCAGCAATCGCTGGCTGAAACACAGGGAGCACGGCACCAGGCCAAGGGTGTTTTCGAGACAGAACGAGGCAAGCAGGACCGCCGCCGAGGCGAAACCGCCAATCAGAAAAAAGGTGCGCAAGCGGGCCGGCAGCATGAGCGAGAAGGTCCCGGATCAAAATGAAGTAGCCCGGAACGGTAGTGGAAAGAGGCGCTTTGTTTCAAGGCGCTACAGGAGAGACAACTCCCTGATTGAAAAAGGAAAGTCTGCAACTTCGAGTAGGAGATTTCCGAAGAGAGTTAGCGTAAATGCCGCCAACCTAACAGGAGAAGTTACAGCGCCAGGTACCCACGGCTCGGCGTGGGTACCTGGTTCGGTCAGGCTCGCACGCCCTCGGGCAGTGGCAAAGCCAACAGTCGCTCGTCCAGCAGGCCCAGTCCCTCCTGGAATAACTGATTACTGCGTTCGGTCTCACCCAGCCCGGCCAACAGCCGGGCCAGCTCAGCACAGGCTTCCGGATTGCGCTCCATACGCAGGCTGCTTTCGAGGTAGTCCCGGGCCTTGCCCCACAGTCGGTTCTGCAGGCTCAGACGGCCCAGGGTGAGCAGCAGGCTTGGGTCCTGCGGGTGGTCCTTGAGCCAGCCTTCGGCCGTTTGCAGCTGTCGGGCCGGATCGTCGCCGCGCACCAGCCCATACAGACGGGCCAGGTGGCTTTCGTATTGACGCTTGAGCGCCGTGCGCAGCACCTGTTCGGCTTCGCCCTGGGCACCGAGCTGGCGCAGCTGCTCAGCGTAGGCCGATACCAATTGCGCCTCCTGGCGCTGGGCGGTCGTAAGCTGTTGCCAGGCCCGCTCCAAGGCTTGGCGGGCAGCTTGGGCATCTTCGCCGCGGGTCGCCGCCAGGCCGAGGTTCTGACCCCAGGCGCGTTGCTCCAGCTCGGCGAGTTCCTTGGCCGGCAGCACTTTGCTTTTGCGCAGCTCCGGCAGCAGACGGATCAACGCCGACCAGTCACCTTGCTCCAGGTGCAGGCGGTACAACAGGCGCAGCACCTGGTTGTTGTGAGGGTGACGCTCCTGCATGGCCAGCAGGGTTTCATGAGCACCGCCAATGTCGCCGCGATCCATCTGCAATTGCGCATGAGTCAGGGCGATGGCCAACTCGGCCTGGGGCTGACGCTCCAGGGCGCGCTCGAGCAGACTGTCGCTGTCTTCGACACGCCCCAGCTCATTGGCGGCTCGGGCCGCGCCAAGGTAGTAAAGCAATGGCTGGCGCTCGGCCTCGGCAGCGCGGTGCAGGTGGCGCTGGGCACTCGCCCAACGGCCTTCGGCAAGGTCCAGTTGCCCCTGCTCGATAGCGATGCGTGTACGACGGCTGCGGTTGCGCCGCGACCAGGGATTGACCACACCGCTCGAAGTCAGCACCAGACCGATCAAGTAACGCACCAGCCAGAGCACCACGACAATGGCGACCAGCGCTGCCAAGGCCGCCCACAGTCCGGACTGGTAGCGGAACCCACCATAGGCGACCAGTACGTAGCCACTGTGCTTGGCGACCGCGATGCCCAATGCCGCAGCTACCACGATCGCCAGCACCGCCAGCAGGTAGACGCGCTTCATGGCTTGGCCCCTTCGGCTTCGGCTGGCAGGTGGCGACGCTGGATGTACGCCTGCACCGCGGCCAGGCTCTCGGACAGGTCAGGGGTGACCACCGAGACCGGCTGTTCGGCCAGTTCGTTGAGGCTGGCGAGCATGGCCTTGCTCTGCGGGTTGTCGGCGTTGAAATTGGCCAGCAACACGCTGCGGGCATCGTCCAAGGCCTGTGTATAGACCTTCGCTTCGCCGTTGAGCGCCGCCCATTGTGCCTGCTCGATGGTCAGACTCAGCGCCAGACGCAGCTGGTTGAGCGATTGTCCGGACAACAGCGGCCGCACATTCTCGTCGGCGTTGAACTCGATCTGGAAGTACTTGGAAATCTCCGCCCACCATTGGGACAGGCGGCTGGCGCCATCGCCATCGGCCGTCAGTGCGCCCAGGGCGTCGGCCTTGGTTTCGAACTCAGGCGCTTGTGCGCTGAGCTGCTGGACCAGCTCGCGCTGGGCTGCCAGCTTGAGGAACAGACCGGTGCGGTCCGGCTGCTCGGTGCTGTTCAGGGTGGCCAGGCTGCGCGCCAGTTGTTCTCGGGCAGCGAATGCCCCAGGGTCGCTTTGCTCGCGAAGAATCTCGTCTGCCCCTTCGACCAGGGCCTTGGCGCTGGCGATGTCCTGCAGCGCAGAAAGACGCAGTGTCGCCAGGCGCAGCAGGTGCTCGGCCTCGGCCAGGCGCCATTCCTTGCGGCTCTCGCCCAGAATGGTTTCCAGACGCTGGTTGAGGCGTTGCTGGTCGCCCTGCAACTGTGCCACCAGGCGACGGCGGTCCTCCAGCTCGCTGGCCGCCGGCAGGGTGGCCAGTTGCGCGCTGATCTGCTGCTCGCGTTGTTGCAGCGCCTCGGTGCGCTCGTTCAGGGCCTGCAGATGCTGGCCCTGGCCCTGCTCGCTGCCTTGCAGCTGACGGACCTGCCAGACACCCCAGCCACCGACGGCGACCCCAGCCGCGCCGAGCAGCAGGGCCAACAGTGCCAGGCCGTTGCCAGAGCGCTTGGCAGGCGTGGCGGAGGTGGATTCCGGCGTATCGGACGCCGTGGGTTGTTCGTTGTTGGACAAGACAGTTTCGCTCACGTATCCATCCTTTGCATGGGGGCGCGTCGCATTGAGCTTAGCGCCTTAGTCGGCAGGTGCAGTAGTTCGCTGCACGGCTGCCATCAAGGCCGCGGCATTGGCGCCACGGCAATCCACAATCTGTTGGGCGCCCAACGCCCTGGCTTGTTCGGCTACCCGCGGGCTCGGCACGAACAATGGCAGGCGCGCCAGGCGTGGCCAGTCGGCCCCCGCCAGCTGCAGCAGGTGCTCCAGCCCCTGCCCACTGCTGACCACCAGGCCATTCAGGCGTTCCGCCTCGATGCGGCGCAGCAGGGTGCCAGCCGGATACACCGGCAGGTTGCGTCGATACAGTTCCAGATAATCGACACTAGCACCTTGCTCTGCGAGACGCCCGGCCAGCAGTTCGCGACCTCCGACGCCCCTCACGATCAAAACGCGAGGGGTGGCGGCCCGGTTCATAGCCTCGCGCAGGTGCGGTAGCGCGAGCAAGGCCTCGCTGTCGTCACCTTGCGCCGAAAAGTCAACTTTCAAGCCCTGCGCCTGCAGCACCTGCGCCGTGGCCGCCCCCACGGTGAACCAACCTTCTCGCGGCGGCTGCAGGCCGGCCTGGCCCAACTGCTCGAGTAACAAGCGCGCGGCTGGCTTGCTGACCACGATGATCACCTGGTAACCGTGCAAGTCCGCCAGGTATTGGTGCTGCCCGGCCTGCAGCGCCACCGGTTCGATGGCCAGCAAAGGCAGGCTGCTGCTGGCGATCCCTGCCTGCGCGAGGCTTTGCGCCAGCGCCTGGCACTCCTCTTCGGGGCGGGTCAGCAGCAGGCGCCAAGGGCTCACGGGTGCCCAGCCTCGCCGTAGACCTCCTTGAGGATGGCCTCGGCCCCCTGGCCAAGCAGATCCTCAGCGACCTGCACACCCAAAGCCTCGGCCTGGCCACGCGGGCCGCGGGCTTCGGCCACCAGCAACGTGCCGCCGCTGGGCTGGCCGACCAGGCCACGCAGCCACAGTTGCTCGCCTTCAAGTACCGCGTAGCAGGCGATTGGCACCTGGCAACCGCCGTTCAGGCGTTTGTTCAGCGCCCGCTCGGCCACCACGCGATCGGCGGTGTCGGTGTGATGAAGCGGCGCCAGCAAGGCGTGAATCGCCTGGTCCGCACTGCGGCATTCGATGCCCACCGCGCCCTGGCCACCGGCGGGCAGGCTCTCGTCGACGCTGATGGTGGAACTGATGCGGTCTTCGAAACCAAGGCGGATCAAGCCAGCCGCGGCGAGGATGATGGCGTCGTACTCGCCAGCATCGAGCTTGGCCAAGCGGGTATTGACGTTGCCGCGCAGGAAGCGGATCTGCAGGTCCGGGCGTCGCGCGAGCAACTGAGCCTGGCGGCGCAGGCTGGAGGTACCGACGATGCTGCCGGCCGGCAGCGCATCGAGGCTGGTGAAGGTATTGGATACGAATGCATCGCGTGGATCTTCGCGCTCGCAGATGCAGTACAGGCCCAAGCCTTCAGGGAAGTCCATGGGCACGTCCTTCATAGAATGCACGGCGATATCGGCCTCGTGCTCGAGCAGGGCGGTTTCCAGTTCCTTGACGAACAGGCCCTTGCCGCCGATCTTCGACAATGGCGAGTCGAGCAGCTTGTCACCGCGGCTGACCATGGGCACCAGGGTCACGACCAGGCCAGGATGGGCCTCTTCCAGGCGGGCTTTGACATATTCGGCCTGCCACAGGGCCAGGGCACTTTTACGGGTGGCAATGCGGATTTCACGAGTGGACATGGAACGCCCCGATCCAGGAGAAATGCCGCCGATGATAACAGCTCCGCCAGCGCACCTAGCAGATTCAGGTCATCACCCGGCCTTCCCTGGCCGACATCCGCCGGTTCAGAGCGTCTGCATCATCTTGCGCACACCCGCCACGTGGCGGCGACTGACTGTCAGCGCATCGCCGTCGAGCCCTTTGAGGAACAGCTGGAAGTGCCCAAGTGGCGTGCGTTGCAGGCGCTCGATACGCTCCCGGGCGACCAGGGCGTTGCGGTGGATGCGCACGAAGCGCTCGCCGAACTCGTCCTCCAAGGCTTTGAGCGGCTCGTCCAGCAAGACCTCCCCGGCCTCGTGGCGCAAGGTCACGTACTTGTGGTCGGCAATGAAATAGATCACCTGGGGCAAGGGAATCAGCTCGATACCCTTGCGGGTCCGCGCGCTGATATGACTGCGCGGGCCGCCGCCTTCATTGGCCGGGCGGGTGAGCGCGGCGAGCTGGGCGCGGTTGGGTTTGTCGGCCTTGCGCAAGGCTTCGCGCAGGGCCTGAGGCTGGATGGGTTTGGTCACATGGCTGAGGGTGCTTTCCCGGAAAGCCTGGCTCCCGTACTCGTCGTCACCGGTACAGAACACCACCGCCGGTGGCGCTTCGCGCTCGCACAGCCGGGCGGCCACCTGAAGGCCATCCAGACCAGGCATGCCGATGTCCAACAGCACCACATCAGGCTTGAGGCTGTCGATCAAGGCCAGGGCCTCCTCGCCGTTGGTGGCACTGGGCTCCAGCACGGTGTAGCCCTCCAGCTCGCCAAGCATCCGGGTCAGGCGTTCACGGGCCAGGGGTTCGTCATCAACGATCAGGACATTCATAATTACGCTGGATTCCTGAGTGAGTCTCGCATGGGTATAGCGTAGACAAGGTGTAGGGCGACCGACACGCGGTCACGCTCTAGACCGATGCGACGGCCAAAGATTCACTGGCCCGGCAGATTCGCCGCCAGTCCTCTGTCCAACTGTAGACGGTCCGTGGAACACTGCCGTTCAATCGTTGAATATCCCCACACACCGATTCCCCCCGGGCTTTGCGAGATTTCTCTCGACCAGCGCCCTGCGGCGCGCGCTCCAACCCTGTTATGATCGGCGCCACTTTTTCGTTCACGCCTTCAACGAGTGAATCCATGAGCACCGACAAGACCAATCAGTCCTGGGGCGGCCGCTTCAGTGAGCCCGTCGACGCCTTCGTCGCCCGTTTCACCGCCTCGGTCGATTTCGACAAGCGCCTCTACCGCCACGACATCATGGGTTCGATCGCCCACGCCACCATGCTGGCGCAGGTCGGCGTACTCACCGACGCCGAGCGCGATGCCATCATCGACGGCCTGAAGACCATCCAGGGCGAGATCGAAGCGGGCAGCTTCGACTGGCGCGTCGACCTGGAAGACGTGCACATGAACATCGAGGCCCGCCTGACCGACCGCATCGGCATCACCGGCAAGAAGCTGCACACCGGCCGCAGCCGCAACGACCAGGTGGCTACCGACATCCGCCTGTGGCTGCGCGACGAGATCGACCTGATCCTGGCCGAGATCACCCGCCTGCAGCAGGGCCTGCTGGAGCAGGCCGAGCGCGAAGCCGAGACCATCATGCCCGGCTTCACCCACCTGCAGACCGCGCAGCCGGTGACTTTCGGTCATCACCTGCTGGCCTGGTTCGAGATGCTCAGCCGCGACTACGAGCGCCTGGTCGACTGCCGCAAGCGCACCAACCGTATGCCGCTGGGCAGCGCCGCGCTGGCCGGCACCACCTACCCGATCGACCGTGAGCTGACCTGCAAGCTGCTGGGCTTCGAGGCCGTCGCCGGCAATTCGCTGGATGGCGTCTCGGACCGCGACTTCGCCATCGAATTCTGCGCCGCGGCAAGCCTGGCGATGATGCACCTGTCGCGCTTCTCCGAAGAGCTGGTGCTGTGGACCAGCGCGCAGTTCCAGTTCATCGACCTGCCCGACCGCTTCTGCACCGGCAGCTCGATCATGCCGCAAAAGAAGAACCCGGACGTCCCGGAGCTGGTGCGTGGCAAGAGCGGCCGCGTGTTCGGCGCCCTGACCGGCCTGCTGACCCTGATGAAAGGCCAGCCGCTGGCCTACAACAAGGACAACCAGGAAGACAAGGAGCCCCTGTTCGACGCCGCCGATACCCTGCGCGACTCCCTGCGCGCCTTCGCCGACATGATTCCTGCGATCAAGCCCAAGCACGCCATCATGCGTGAAGCGGCCCTGCGCGGCTTCTCCACTGCCACGGACCTCGCCGACTACCTGGTCCGTCGTGGCCTGCCGTTCCGTGACTGCCACGAGATCGTCGGTCACGCGGTGAAGTATGGCGTCGACACCGGCAAGGATCTGGCCGAGATGAGCCTGGACGAACTGCGCCAGTTCAGCGACCAGATCGAGCAGGACGTCTTCGCCGTGCTGACCCTGGAAGGCTCGGTCAATGCGCGCAACCACATTGGCGGCACCGCACCGGCCCAAGTACGTGCAGCCGTGGCCCGCGGCAAGGCGCTGCTGGCTTCGCGTTAAGCCGCTTCGCGAGGGTTTGCCCTCAGTCGCGGCAGTTCGGCGCCTCGATGAACTCACGCCCCCAACGTTTTAGTGGTTTCAGTGGGAGCGGGTTCATCGAGGTGCCGAACCGCCGCGAACACCGGCAAAACCGGTGCCTTGCAGCACGATGGGTGATGAACCCGCGCCTCTTGGCCGCATACGGCCGCTACTTCTCTCAGCGCTTGCTGCGAACCATCTCCAGGAAAGCCGGCATCGCCGCCTCCTTGTCCGCCACGATCTTCGCCATGTGCGGGTTCGCCCCCAGCGTCTCCAGCAATGCCTTGGCCTCGGGGAACTCGGCCAGGAAATCGACGTTCAGCACCTTCTTGCCCACTGCGCAGGCCAGGTCCACCGAGAAGCAGAACACCAGATCGGCCAGCGTCAACGTTTCGCCTGCCACGTAAGGGGCAAACTTGCCGTTGCGCTTGAGCGTGGCAAAACCGGCCAGCAGCTCGGTGCGGGCGCGCTCCTTGATCAGCGGCTCGACGGCCATGCCGAAGAAAGCCTCGGAATAACAGGTCCGCGCCGGAAGCTCGATATACAGTTCGATTTCCTTGACCAGCTCCCGCACCTTGGCCTGGGCGAAGGCATCTGCCGGCAGCAGCGGCTTACCGCCCTGGGTCTGCTCGATGTAATCGAGGATCACTGTGGTTTCGCTGAGAAAACCGTGCTCGGTCTCGAGCACCGGTACCTTGCCGCGGGGACTGATCGCCAGGGCTTGCGGGGTCTGATTGGGAACGAACAGCACCTCTTCGAATGGCAGGCCTTTCTCCAGCAAGGCCAGTTTGACCATGTTGTAGTAGTTGCTGACCGCGAATCCGTGAAGCTTGAGCATTGATACAGCCTCCAGGCCGTGTGGGGATGGCCCGGCTTTTATAGACTCATCCCCAGGCTCTGACCAGCATCATCGACCCTATCGATGGCCAGGCATGGCCAGCGCAAGCATGGCAAACTGTGCATCCCACCCCAGGAGCACTGCCATGAGCGAGCCCAGCGACATCGACAACAACGAAGAGGAAGCCTTCGTCGAGGCAACCCTGACCCAGGCCATCGAGAACCAGATCGAAAGCGGCGAACCGCCGGCAGCCAAGGCCACATTCAACAAACTGACCCTGGTCGGCTACGAACGCGAGGACATCCTCAACCTCATGGCCCATGTCCTGGCCATCGAGATCGACGCCATGCTCGACGAGGACCGCCCCTTCAATGGCGAGTGGTACGAGAACGCCTTGCGCGCCTTGCCCGAGCTGCCACCTGAAGCAGATCAAGGCGACGACGACGAAGCCTGACTACACTCCAGGATCAGGCACCGACCACGGTGCCTCCGTCCTTGTCTGGAAGTCAGGAGTCCCCATGTCCTTTACCCCCGAACTGATCGCTGAACTGGAAGTCCTCGCCCTGTTCAACCTGGATTCCCACCAGGAAGGCATCAAGGTCCACAGCAACGCCGCCCCTGCCCTGGTGGCCGCGGCCCGCCGCCTGTACGACAAGCAACTCACCGACCAACCCGATGGTGGCTACCTGACCAGCCTGGGGCTGGATGCCGCCCAGAGCGTTCAGCAAGTGCTGACCATCCTCAAGGCCGCGCAGCCAGCCTGAGCCTTTCGCCGCCGTTACGTACAGCCCAATCCGCCCGACATGCCTGTCGGGACGGGTTTGGTTGTGAACGGGGCCTGCAATGACGGAGAAATGACGCCAAAAAACCCGTTTTTTGCTTATCCGACCCCATCACTCAGGCTAAACTCGCCGATGCTTCCCCTGGCCCTGTCCTTGAGTGTGCAATGAACAGCCCCCACGAAATCCGCCCCGACCTCGAGCAAGGCATCGACCGCAAGGAACTGGCGAAACTGCGTGCGCGCTTTCTGCACCTGAACCAAGGCCGCCTGGAGCGTGCGCGGGAAGGGCTCTCCACCCGCCAGCAACAGGTGCTGACCGCGCTGCCCCTGCTGTTTCACGTCAACCACCCCGTGCTCCCAGGTTATGTCTCGGGCACGACGCCAGCCGGTGTCTCGGGCTTCGAGCCTGGCCCCGATCTGCTGGCCGAAGCCCAGCGCCTGGCCCGCTCCTTCACCTACAAACCCCGCCACGGCACGGCGCCGCAGCCGATCCACGGGCTATTTCTGATGGGCAGCCTAGGCACGCTGGCCCAGGCCGAGCAAAGCGACATGGACCTGTGGGTATGTCACGCCCCAGGGTTACAGGAAGACGAACTGGCCGAACTGCGGCGTAAATGTCAGCTTCTGGAAACCTGGGCCGCCAGCCAGGGCGCCGAGGCGCATTTCTTCCTCATCGAGCCCCAGGGGTTCGTCCAGGGCGAGCGCAATGGGGAGCTCAGCTCCGACGACTGCGGGACTACCCAGCATTACCTACTGCTCGATGAGTTCTACCGCACCGCGATCTGGCTGGCCGGGCGCACACCACTGTGGTGGCTGGTGCCCGTCTACGAGGAACACAACTACCGGGCCTACACCCAGACCCTGCTGTCCAAACGGTTCATCCGCGCCGAGGACGACCTGGACCTCGGTCACCTGGCGCATATCCCGCCCGGAGAATTCGTCGGCGCCGGCCTGTGGCAGTTGTTCAAGGGGATCGATTCGCCCTACAAGTCATTGCTCAAACTGTTGCTCACCGAGGTCTATGCCAGCGAACACCCCGATGTCCGCTGCCTGAGCCTGGAATACAAGCAGGCGGTGTTCGCCAACCAGCTGGACCTCGACGCGCTGGACCCCTACGTCATGGTCTACCGCCGCATCGAGCAGTACTTGCAACAACGGGGTGAGTCCACCCGCCTGGAGCTGGTACGTCGTAGCCTGTACCTGAAAGTGAACAAGAAACTCAGCGAGCTCGGCCGCTCCCGCGCCAGCGGCTGGCAACGCCAGTTGCTCGCGCGTCTGACCAATGAGTGGGGCTGGGACGAACGCCAACTGGCCATGCTCGATACCCGTAGCCAATGGAAGGTACGCCAGGTGGCCGCGGAACGCCGTGAGCTGGTAGCCGAGCTCAACCACAGCTATCGCTTCCTCACCCAGTTCGCCCGCGACCAGAGCGCCAGCAGTCGTGCCGACCAACGCGACCTCAATGTGCTGGGTCGTCGGCTGTATGCGGCCTTCGAGCGCCGGGCCGGCAAGATCGAGGTGATCAACCCGGGTATCGCGCCGGACTTGGCCGAAGACACCCTGACCCTGGTCCAGTCGCCCAACCGCAAGGAGCCGGGCACCACCCATTGGGGCCTGTACAACGGCAACCTGGGCGTACACGAATGGGAGCACTTCAGCCCCCTCAAGCGTTGCCGCGAGCTGCTCGAGCTGCTCACCTGGGCCCATCGCAATGGCGTGATCGACAACACCACGCGCCTGGCCTTGCACCCCGGCGACAGCGACCTGACCGACTTTGAGCTGTTCAATCTGCTGGGCAGCTTGCAACAGAGCATCCCGCTGCCACTGGGGACGGTCAGCGAAGTCCGCCTGCTGCAACCGAGCGTGGCCGATGAGATCCTGCTGCTGGTCAACGTCGGCGTCGATCCGCTGCGTCATCATCGCGATCTGAACATCCTGATGACCACCGAACGTACCGACTCGCTGAGCTACGCCGGTGTGCGCGAAAACCTCGTCCTGACGCTCGATCAGGTCACCCTCAACAGTTGGAACGAGGTGCTGGTCCAGCGCTACGACGGCGAACACGCGCTGGTGCGCTGCCTGCGCGACTTCCTCAACAGCCTCGGCCAGCGCAATCAACGCCCCCGGCTACGGGTGCGCTGCTTCTGTCGCAATCGCGCCCAGGCCATCGCCCTGCGGGTCGAGGAAATCTTCGACACCGCTCAATTGCTGCTCGAGCAGAGGCTGAACCATCGCTACCTGCTGCAGGTGGCGCAGCACACCCATGTACTGGAACTGCAACCTGGACAAGTCACCCTGACCACCCTGCCCGATCATGACGCGGTACTGGGTTGCCTGGGCGAGGAGCGCGGCCAGTACAGCCCTCTGCACCTGGATGCCAACGCCTTGCAGGACCATGACCTGCCGCTAGTGCTGGAACAGGGCCGCCGCGATTGCCTGCAGGTGTTCTATCGCCTGCTGGAGGGGTGGGCCGACCTCTACGTGCTGGATGAATACAACGCCCTGTGGCATCAACGCCTACCGTTGCAGGACGAGGCACACCTGTTGCTGCCGCTGCAACGCTTCCTGCGCTCTGTGTTGATGCGACACGATGCACAACTGCCACTGGACAGCCTGCAGCAGACATCGCTGGAGATCCTGTATTACCAGTTGCTGCCCTCGGGCCCTGGCAAGGCGCGCAGCCTGGAGCCACGCCCGGCACCGCGAGAAGGCGCCGGCCAGCCATACTATGAAGTCCAGGCGATCTTGCAGGCCAGCGCGTCGGACGAGGTACACATCACCCTCTACTGCAACCAGCATGAGTTCTCGGAGCTGGAGCATGGCGAGCAGCTGTACGCCGTGGTCGCTCGGCAAATCCTAGGGCAACGGCGTAGCGCGGGCAGCTATCGCTGCTATATCACCGATCTGGACCTGTCCGAACTGCTAGGCGACGACCAAGGCTCCACCGCGCTTTACCTGCGTTACAAAACCCAGCTGGAGCGGGCGCTCAACGGTGGCCTGGAACAGTTGCAGGCGACGCTCGCCCCCTGACTATGAGCAACAGTTCCCTCTAAACAGCCAATCCAGCCAACCAGAAGCTGTGCACTCATTCAATGACTGGAGTGCGTGATGAACAAGCAGAACTGGATGGGCAACCTGCCTGAACTGGGCCGCCTACGAATTGATCAACTGGTACTGCCGGGTAGCCATGACTCTGGCATGGACAAGAACGCCGACAATGTCATTCCCCCTCAGGAAGTGACCCAGGACGTTTCGTGCATCGACCAGATCCGCGGCGGCATCCGCGTCCTCGACCTTCGAGTACGTGCCAGCCGTGAATACACACCTGAGTCCCCCTACCGCTACAAGCTCTACCACCTGAACACTTCCGGGCGCACGGTGCTTGGCGATGTGGTGCTCGAGTTGAACCGCTTCTATCAAGATCCCGCCAACGAACGGGAGATCATCATTCTCGACTTCCACCAGTTCGATAACTTCAGCGCCCAGGAGCATAAATGGATGCTGGCCATGCTGGAAAAGCACCTCGGCCCGCGAATCATTCCTTACGATCTGCACTCGCTGACCTTGGATCAGCTCTGGAATGAGCATCCAGGCCAAACGGTGGTGATCGCCTATAACCATAGTGCTGGCGGCGACCATTGGAATGGTGTGGAGCAGGTCTGGATCGGTGAGAACACACCGTCTACCGAGGAACTGAAAGCCTTCATGGATGACAAGGCTCAACGTTATAAGCCTGACGGCACACTGCGCTCGATCCAGTGCGCCAAATACAACAAGGTGATATTCACGCCCGATGATTTCAGCGACAAGATCGATGAATGGTTCGACTCGCAAGACCTGGACAGTTATATCCAAGGCTTTTACATCATCAACACCGATTGGTCGCTGCGCAGCCGCATCGTCGACAACTGCATCCATGCCTGCCAGCTCAGGGCGCAGAACGCGCCCTGAAATCCGCGCAGGGATCAGAGATCGTAGTCGCCCGCAGCTTCCGGCTGGTACTCAACGGCCAGCAGCTTGAGCTTGAGGGTCTTGCCGCCCGGGGCTGGCCAGTCGATCTGGTCCCCGACCGACAGCCCCAGCAACGCACAACCGATCGGCGCCAGGATTGAGACGTTGCCTTCGGGGCCGGCATCCTTCGGGTAGACCAAGGTCAGGTGATAGTCCTTGCCACTGGCTTCCTCGCGGCAGTGCACACGCGAGTTCATGGTCACCACACCGGCCGGGACGTCCTCGTGACCGACCACCTGATCGGCGCGGTCCAGCTCGTCCTGCAGGGCGAGCACACCCGGCGTACTTTCGTCGAGGCTGTCGATCAGGCGCTCGAGACGCTGTACGTCCAATCGGGTGAGGATGAGGGAAGGCTTGGTGCTCATGATCCAGTCAGACTCCTTTTTAACAGGCAGATAAAGCAAAACCCCGCCCAAGGGCGGGGTTTGTGAATGCTTTTGACGTCATCGACGCAAGCCCGACACTACCACAGCCGGACAAATACTCAAGCCCGGACCGTCAATGGCCGATGTGCTGCCCTCGCAGGGTCTGGGCTTCACGGCAGATTTGCCGGCGCCGTTCGTCGTCGGCCGAACGCCATTCGCGGATGTGCTCGACATGACGGAAACACCCGGTACAGACCCGGCGCTCGTCGAGCCGGCACACGCTGATGCAAGGCGACGGCACCGCCGGGCTGACGTTACTGTAAAGCGGCTTGGGTGGCCGAGGCTGGTCGCTCATTCAGATCTCGTCGAAGTCCAGCTTCTCGCCGGCTCGCTCCCAGACGATACGCTCGAGCATCTCACCCAGCAGCTCTTCGCTCTTCTCGCAGACCCACTTGCCGCTCTCTTCGTCGTAGTCGAAGTGGAATCCCCCGGAACGGTCGGCCAGCCAAAGCTGGCGCAGCGGCTCCTGGCGGCTGAAGATCAGCTGGCTGCCGCTGTCGAACTTGATGGTGAGCACCCCGGCGGAGTTCTCCATGTCCACGTCCAGGCCGCTCTCATCGAACAGGTCTTCCAGGGCCTGTTGTGTCGCGTCGACCAGATCGTGGAAACGCGCTTCGCTCAAACTCATTGCAGGTACCTCGAAATTGGCTGCTTACGGCAAGCCGGGCAAGATACGGGCGACTTGCCGGGAATGCAAAGCATCAAGCTATAAGCTTCGCGCTATAAGCTTCAAGCTTCGAGCGGGAAGCTGCAAGCGGCAGGAAAAAACCTGAGCCTGCGTCGAACCGTATGCCCTTGTCAGTGAAGCTTGATCGGGCCGCCAGGCGGACCGGTCCTTGCATAGGCAATCCGGCAGGCGCTCGGTATACTCGGGCGCAATACTGCATATTTCAAAGGATTCGCCAATGAAGCGCCTGATTTCCTCCCTCGCGGCGCTGGTCGCGGTTGCCTGCCTCGTTTCGGCCTGCGGTCAGAAGGGCCCTCTGTACCTGCCAGAAGACGGCAAGGACGGCAAGGACGCCCGCAAATCGCACCAGCATCAAGCGGTCCAGCCGGCCCAACCGGCCGAGACGCTCGAGCCTGCCGAACCCGCCCAGCCAGAGTCGCAGCCCGCGCAGTACTAAGGAAATCCAATGGACGCTTTCAACTACCGCGACGGCGAGCTGTTCGCGGAAGGCGTGGCCCTGTCGGCCATCGCCGAACGTTTCGGCACCCCGACCTACGTGTACTCGCGCGCCCACATCGAGGCCCAGTACCGCAGCTACACCGATGCCCTGCAAGGCACCGAGCACCTGGTCTGCTTCGCGGTCAAGGCCAACTCCAACCTGGGCGTGCTGAACGTCCTGGCACGCCTGGGCGCAGGCTTTGACATCGTTTCCGGCGGTGAATTGGAGCGTGTGCTGGCCGCAGGCGGACGCGCCGATCGGGTGGTGTTCTCCGGTGTCGGCAAGACCCGTGACGACATGCGCCGCGCGCTGGAAGTCGGTGTGCACTGCTTCAACGTCGAATCCACCGAAGAGCTCGAGCGCCTGCAAGTGGTGGCGGCCGAGATGGGCAAGGTCGCCCCGGTCTCGCTACGCGTGAACCCGGATGTCGATGCCGGCACCCACCCGTACATCTCCACCGGTCTCAAGGAAAACAAGTTCGGCATCGCCATCGCCGACGCCGAAGCCATCTACGTGCGCGCCGCGCAACTGCCCAACCTGGAAGTGGTGGGCGTGGACTGCCACATCGGCTCGCAGTTGACCACCGTCGAGCCCTTCCTCGATGCCCTGGACCGCCTGCTGGTGCTGGTCGACCGCCTGGCTGAGTGCGGTATCCACCTGCGCCACCTGGACCTGGGCGGTGGTGTCGGCGTTCGCTACCGCGACGAAGAGCCACCGCTGGTTTCGGACTACATCCAGGCCATTCGCGAGCGCGTCGGCGAACGTGACCTGGCCCTGGTGTTCGAGCCGGGCCGTTACATCGTCGCCAATGCCGGTGTCCTGCTAACCCGCGTCGAATACCTCAAGCACACCGAACACAAGGACTTCGCCATCATCGATGGGGCGATGAACGACCTGATCCGCCCGGCCCTGTACCAGGCCTGGATGGGCGTCAGCGCGGTCAAGCCGCGTGCCGGTGAAGGCCGCACCTATGACCTGGTCGGCCCGATCTGCGAGACCGGCGACTTCCTGGCCAAGGACCGCGTACTGAACCTGGCCGAAGGCGACCTGCTGGCCGTTCAGTCCGCCGGCGCCTATGGTTTTGTCATGAGCTCGAACTACAACACCCGTGGCCGCTGCGCCGAAGTGCTGGTCGATGGCAACGAGGCTTTCGAAGTCCGTCGCCGGGAAACCATTGCCGAACTGTTCGCCGGCGAAAGCCTGCTGCCGGAGTGAAACCATGCTGCTGCGTTTCACCAAGATGCACGGGCTGGGCAACGACTTCATGGTCCTGGACCTGGTCAGCCAGCACGCGCACATCCAGCCCAAGCATGCCAAGCAGTGGGGTGACCGCAACACCGGCGTCGGCTTCGACCAGCTGCTGATCGTCGAGGCGCCGAACAACCCGGACGTGGACTTCCGCTATCGGATCTTCAATGCCGACGGTTCCGAGGTCGAGCAGTGCGGCAACGGTGCGCGCTGTTTCGCCCGCTTCGTGCTGGACAAGCGCTTGACCGCCAAGAAGCGCATCCGCGTGGAAACCAAAGGCGGCATCATCGAGCTGGACGTGCGCAACGACGGCCAGGTGTGTGTCGACATGGGCCCGCCGCGCTTCGCCCCGGCCGAGATACCCTTCATCGCCGATGAACAGGCCCTGAGCTATCCATTGGAAGTCGACGGCCAGGTCCATTCGATCGCCGCCGTGTCCATGGGCAACCCCCACTCGGTGCTGCGTGTCGATGACGTGAGAACGGCCCCGGTGCATGAGCTGGGCCCGAAAATCGAACACCATCCGCGCTTCCCGCAGCGGGTCAATGCCGGCTTTATCCAGGTCGTCGACCGCCACCACGCCAACCTGCGGGTCTGGGAGCGTGGCGCCGGCGAAACCCAGGCGTGCGGTACCGGGGCCTGTGCGGCCGCGGTAGCCGCCATCAGCCAAGGCTGGATGGATTCGCCGGTGAGCATCGACCTGCCGGGCGGCCGCCTGAACATCGAGTGGGCCGGCCCCGGCAAGCCTGTACTGATGACTGGCCCAGCCGTACGCGTGTATGAAGGACAGGTTCGTCTCTAAACGAGTAACCGCCATGACCGATCAACCCCAGGTTGTACCCGAGCAGGCCCCCAGCCTCGATGCCGAGGCCGTGGTCGCCTACCTGCGCGCCCACCCGACCTTCTTCGCCGAACACGACGAGCTGCTGGTAGAGCAGCGCATCCCCCACCAGCGTGGCGACAGCGTGTCGCTGGTGGAGCGCCAGTTGAAGTTGCTGCGCGATCGCAACATCGAGATGCGTCATCGCCTTTCGCAATTGATGGATGTCGCCCGAGACAACGACCGGCTGTTCGACAAGACCCGTCGCCTGATCCTCGACCTGCTCGATGCGGGCAGCCTCGAGGAAGTGGTCATGGCCGTGGAGGACAGCCTTCGCCAGGAATTCCAGGTGCCTTTCGTCAGCCTGATCCTGTTCGGCGAAAGTGCAGCCCCTGTCGGCCGCTGGGCCAGCAACGGCGAAGCCCAACAGGCCATCGGCGCGCTGCTGGGCAGCGGCAAGACTGTCAGCGGCAACCTGCGCGAGCATGAGCTGGCGTTCCTGTTCGGCGAGGAGCAGCGCAAGGAAGTCGGCTCCAGCGCGGTCGCCGCGCTCGACTACCAAGGGCTGCACGGCGTACTGGCGATCGGCAGCCGCGACCCGCAGCACTACAAGAGCAGCGTCGGCACCCTGTTCCTGAGCTATATCGCCGAAGTGCTCGGCCGCGTCGTCCCGCGCTTCACCCAGACCCTGCGACCGGTGCGCTGATGGAACGCCAGTTGGAGGCTTATTGCGCTCATCTGCGCAATGAGCGCCAGATGTCCGAACATACCCAACTGGCTTACCGTCGCGACCTGCAGAAGGTCATCGAATTCTGCGCCGCCCAAGGCATCACCGACTGGAAGGCCCTGCAGGTCCAGCAGTTGCGCCAGATGGTGGCGCGCCTGCACCAGCATGGCCAGTCCGCTCGAAGCCTGGCACGCCTGCTTTCGGCAGTGCGCGGGCTGTACCGATACCTGAACCGCGAAGATCTGTGTCAGCACAACCCGGCCAATGGCCTGGCCGCGCCCAAGGGCGAGCGCCGACTGCCCAAGGTCCTGGACACCGATCGCGCCTTGCAGCTGCTCGACGGCGGCGTGGACGATGACTTCATTGCCCGTCGCGACCAGGCGATTCTCGAGCTTTTCTACTCCTCCGGGCTACGCCTATCTGAGCTGACCAACCTTGACCTGGACCAGCTGGATCTCACCGCCGGGCTGGTTCAGGTACAAGGCAAGGGCAACAAGGCCCGTGTGTTGCCGGTCGGGCGCAAGGCCCGCGAAGCCCTGCAGCAGTGGCTGAAGCTGCGCGGCATCAGCGCACCTCGGGACAACGCAGTGTTCCTGACCCGCCAAGGCACCCGCCTCGGCCAACGGGCGATCCAGATGCGGGTCAAGGCCGCGGGCGAGCGCGAGCTGGGACAGCACCTGCATCCCCACATGCTTCGCCACTCTTTCGCCAGCCACCTGCTGGAGTCTTCCCAGGACCTGCGCGCAGTGCAGGAAATGCTTGGCCACGCCGACATCGGCACCACGCAGATCTATACCCACCTGGACTTCCAGCACCTGGCCGCGGTGTACGACAGCGCCCATCCTCGGGCCAAACGCAGCAAAGGCACAGACTCATGAGCATCAAGCTGATTACCTTCGACCTGGACGACACCCTGTGGGACACCGCACCGGTAATCGCCAGCGCCGAAATCGTCCTGCGCGACTGGCTCGCGGCCAATGCCCCGATCCTGGGCGGCGTGCCGGTCGAGCACCTGTTCGCCATCCGCGAGCGCCTGGTGCAGGCCGAACCCGGTCTCAAGCACCGCATCAGCGCCCTGCGCCGCCGTGTGCTGTTCCATGCGCTGGAAGAGGTCGGCTATAGCGAGAAACAAGCCCTGGATCTGGCCAACGAAGGCTTCGAGGTGTTCCTGCACGCACGCCATCAGGTGGAGGTGTTCCCCGAAGTGCAACCTGTGCTGGAAATCCTGCGCCACCAGTACATGCTCGGCGTGGTCACCAATGGCAACGCCGACGTGCGTCGTCTGGGGCTGGCGGATTACTTCAGGTTTGCCTTGTGCGCCGAGGACCTGGGCATCGGCAAGCCGGACCCGGCACCGTTCATGGAAGCCCTGCGCCGGGGCGAGGTCGAGGCCGGTGCTGCAGTGCACATTGGCGACCATCCCGCTGACGATGTCGCGGGCGCCCAGCGCGCCGGGCTGCGGGCGGTGTGGTTCAATCCCCAAGGCAAGGCGTGGGTGGGCGAACGGGCACCGGACGCAGAAATCCAGCGGCTGTCGCAGTTGCCGGACGTTCTGTCGCGCTGGCGCTGAAAGGGCCGGTTACCGCACAGCCCGATAAAACCTGCGCCCACAAAAAAGCCCGCAGCGACGGCGGGCTTTTTTGCGTTCAGCCACTCAGATAGGGCGGCTGCCGTACTTGTTGTCCGGCTTTTTGGGTGGATCGGCGACCACGTTGGCTTCGACCTCCTGAACCTTGCCACCACGCGCAAGGAACTCTTCCATGGCCTTGGCCAGCGCATCGCGCTCCTTCTGCTTGGCTTCCATGCTTGGCATCTCGTCCACCGAGACCGCCGCCTTGGATTTACCCTTGGCTACCGGTGCGGGGCTGTCGTCTTCGCCAGCGTCTTCCGCGCCGTCGTCGGCCGCAGCTTCAAGGCCCTCATCGGCCTCGTCTTCATCGCCTACTTCGAGGTCGTCATTTTCCAGATCGTCGTCGCTCATGTTCTACCTCATGACTTGCGAAAAGCAGGTTAGTTATAGACCAGTGGAGCCGTAGACCGGCAGCCACCAGTGAAAATTCAACTGGCCGTGGGTTGGCCACTGCCCGGGCGTCCCTCTCCTGATGTGGAGACTGTCGCCCAACAGGCTCTGCTCCTGGCAGAACCTGAAAAATCATCGAGCCATCGGCCGGAAAAAAGCGCCGGCAGCACCTGCTGGCCATGCGCTACTGGCAAGCCTAGCAAAGGGTGGAGAAGTGTGTGGACAGCTCATCGAACACCCTTCGGCGCGCATTCTAGCGCGCTCGTTGAAAAAGCAAAGCTCCCTGAACGCCCAGCGCGTTGTAAGTTTTAGGCCTGTGTCACGAACGTGCCGGGTAAACCGTTTGCTCTTCGCTAAACAGCGAATTCCAGGCAAAAAAATGCCCGGCGAACCGGGCAAGTTTTCCAGCGCGTCGCGGTTACAGGTTGTAGCCGCGCTCGTTGTGTTGAGCCAGGTCGAGGCCGACCGACTCTTCTTCTTCGTTGACCCGAAGCCCCATCAACACGTCCAGCACCTTGAGGATCACGTAGGTGACGATGGCGGTGTAGACCACGGTGAACAGCACGCCCTTGGTCTGCACCCAGACCTGCGCGGCGATGTCGGTGACCGCGCCGAAGCCGCCCAGGGCAGGTGCCGCGAACACACCGGTGAGAATGGCGCCGACGATACCGCCGATACCGTGCACGCCGAAGGCGTCCAGGGAGTCGTCATAGCCCAGCTTGCGCTTGAGGCTGGTGGCGCAGAAGTAGCAGATCACGCCCGAAGCCAGGCCGATGATCAGCGCGCCCATCGGACCCACGGTGCCTGCCGCCGGAGTGATGGCCACCAGGCCCGCGACCACACCGGAGGCGATACCCAAGGCGCTGGGTTTGCCGTGGCCGATCCACTCGGCGAACATCCAGCCCAGCGCCGCGGCGGCGGTGGCAATCTGGGTGACCAGCATGGCCATGCCGGCAGTGCCGTTGGCCGCGGCGGCGGAACCTGCGTTGAAACCGAACCAGCCGATCCACAGCATGGCCGCGCCCATCAGCGTATAGCCCAGGTTGTGCGGGGCCATCGGGGTGGTCGGGTAGCCTTTGCGCTTGCCCAACACCAGGCAGCAGACCAGGCCGGCGATACCGGCATTGATGTGCACCACGGTGCCGCCGGCGAAGTCGAGTACGCCCCAATCCCACATCAGCGCGCCATCACCGCTCCAGACCATGTGCGCGATCGGCGCATAGACCAGAGTGAACCAGACGCCCATGAACACCAGCATGGCCGAGAACTTCATGCGTTCGGCGAAAGCGCCGACGATCAGCGCCGGGGTGATGATGGCGAAAGTCATCTGGAACGTGATGAAGACTGCCTCGGGGAACAGCGCGGTGGCCGAGGTCAGGTTCTGAGGCGTGACGCCGCTCAGAAACGCCTTCGAGAAGCCGCCGACGAAGGAATAGAGATTGACCACGCCCTTTTCCATACCGGTGGTATCGAATGCCAGGCTGTAGCCGTAGACCACCCACAGAATGCTCATCAGGCCGGTAATGGCGAAGCATTGCATCATCACCGACAGCACGTTCTTGGAGCGGACCATGCCGCCATAGAACAGGGCCAGACCCGGAATGGTCATGAACAGCACCAGCGCCGTGGCAGTGAGCATCCAGGCGGTATCGCCGGAATTCAACGCCGGGGCAGCTTCCTCTGCCAAGGCCAGGCCGGGCATTACGAGGGACAATAGGGCTCCTAGCCCTGCGATCTTACGCAGAGTCATGTTGTTTTCTCCTGGGGCGTTGGGTTTGTGAGGCGGTGTTACTTAGATCGCGTCGGTATCGGTTTCGCCGGTACGGATGCGGATGGCCTGCTCCAGATTGACCACGAAGATCTTGCCGTCACCGATTTTGCCGGTGTTGGCGGCCTTGGTGATGGCTTCGATGACACGGTCAAGGTCCTTGTCGTCGATCGCGACGTCGATCTTCACCTTGGGCAGGAAATCGACCACGTACTCAGCACCGCGGTACAACTCGGTATGGCCTTTCTGCCGACCGAAGCCTTTTACTTCGGTCACGGTGATGCCCTGCACGCCGATTTCCGACAGCGACTCGCGCACGTCGTCCAGCTTGAACGGCTTGATGATGGCAGTGACTAGCTTCATGAAACTTCTCCCGATTTGGTGGACTTGCCCCAGGAAAACAAACCCGTCTCAAGTCTAAGCGCAGCGGTTGGCTTTGTAACCCGTCGTCGGAGCCCTCTCGCCAAAGTCGAGGGGCCGTTGGTTCCAGCCTCGCACTGCCTGGTCACAAGAACTGCATCAGTGCATGGCTCGAAATGGTCTTTGCAGAAACCTTGCCACTTCGGATAACCCGAGCAAAAACAGTCGATTACGCTCAGAGGCAGGCTTTGGCCAATCGCCAGCAGAGAAAACACGCACAACTTCGGTGCATCGAAACGCTGCAGGCTGCGCAAAAAATGTGCAGGGCAGACGCCATCCAGGTGCGTGCTACACTGCGCACCTCTCAACGATTCAAGCGGACAGCCCAACATGCTCGCGCCCAAAGCCTTTCTCGACGCCCTGAGCGACCAGGCCTCTCGCCTGTTCAGCGGCGACACCGCACAGCCACGCGCCGAACTGGAAAGCCAGTTCAAGGTCCTCATGCAGGGCGCCTTCAGTAAGCTGGACCTGGTCAGCCGGGATGAATTCGACAGCCAGATGGTAGTCCTGGCGCGCACTCGCGCACGCCTGGAAGCCCTGGAAAGGCAGGTGGCCGAGCTGGAAGCGCGGATCGCTCCATCCGCTGAGCAATAACAGCCGCCCGCTTTCGCCGATGCCTGTTCTGCGGTGTTCTCATGAACACCGCTGTCCCTACAGGCCGTCGGTCACTCCCTGCAAAACCCCGACGCACTCTTTCGCAATCGACCTTTCCCAGGCGCTCTATGCTTGCCCAACCGCAGGAAGCGGTTTTCCCCAAGCGACCACGGAGTGTCCATGTCCCTCGCCCTCGTCCACAGCCGCGCCCAGGTCGGCGTGCTGGCGCCTGCTGTCAGTGTCGAAACCCATCTGGCCAACGGCCTGCCCACCCTGACCCTGGTCGGTCTGCCCGAAGCCACGGTCAAGGAGAGCAAGGACCGCGTGCGCAGCGCCATCGTCAACTCCGGCCTGGACTACCCCGCCCGACGCATCACCCAGAACCTCGCCCCGGCCGATCTGCCCAAGGACGGCGGGCGTTACGATCTGGCCATCGCCTTGGGCATCCTGGCCGCCAATGGCCAGGTTCCGGTGGCGCCCCTGAGCAAAATCGAGTGCATCGGCGAGCTGGCGCTGTCGGGTGGATTGCGGCCAGTGCAAGGCGTGCTGCCTGCGGCACTGGCCGCGCGCGAGGCTGGGCGAGCCCTGGTGGTACCCAGGGAGAACGCCGAGGAAGCGAGCCTGGCGAATGGCTTGGTGGTCTACGCGGTCGGCCATCTGCTGGAGCTGGTGGCCCACCTCAACGGCCAGTCGCCCCTATCACCCTTTGCAGCCAACGGCCTGCTGCTGCGGGAGCGGCCCTACCCGGACCTCAGCGAGGTCCAGGGCCAGACTGCCGCCAAGCGTGCGCTGCTGGTGGCTGCGGCCGGTGCACACAATCTGCTTTTCACCGGACCGCCCGGCACGGGCAAGACCCTACTCGCCAGCCGCCTGCCCGGGTTGCTCCCGCCGCTGGATGAGCACGAGGCCCTGGAAGTGGCGGCAATCCAGTCGGTCAGCGGCCATAAGCCGCTGGACTGCTGGCCCCAGCGCCCCTTCCGTCATCCTCATCACTCGGCGTCAGGCCCGGCCCTTGTGGGCGGTGGCAGTCGACCTCAACCGGGCGAGATCACCCTGGCGCATCATGGCGTGTTGTTTCTGGACGAACTGCCGGAGTTCGAGCGACGCGTGCTCGAAGTGCTCCGCGAGCCGCTGGAGTCAGGGGAAATCGTGGTGGCCCGTGCCAAGGATCGCATACGCTTTCCCGCACGCTTTCAGCTGGTAGCGGCCATGAACCCCTGCCCTTGCGGTTACCTGGGTGATCCCACCGGGCGCTGCCGGTGCAGCACCGAGCAGATCCAGCGCTATCGCAACAAGCTGTCCGGCCCGCTGCTCGACCGGATCGATCTGCACCTGACCGTGGCCAGGGAAAGCACCGTACTGACCCACCAGCCCTGCGGCGAGTCCAGCGCCAGCGTCGCCCGCCTGGTGGCCCAGGCACGTGAGCTTCAGCAGCGGCGCCAGGGCTGCGCCAATGCCTTTCTCGACCTCAACGGCCTGCGCCGCCACTGTGCGCTGGAAGCGGTCGACCAGGCCTGGTTGGAAAATGCCTGCGAGCGCCTGACTTTATCCCTGCGGGCGGCCCACCGCCTGCTCAAGGTAGCCCGTACTTTGGCAGATCTTGAACAGAGAGAATGCATTGGGCGTGCGCACCTGGCCGAAGCGCTCCAGTATCGACCAAACACCTGATCGTCAGACCGCACCCGGTTCGCGGATAACCCGCCGCCCAAAGGTATCGATTGCGGAACGATGCTTCCCGAAACGACGGGATTGTCCTGTTTGCTACCCAAGACGAAAATGCCCGCCTCTGCTATCCATTGCCTAACCCTCTCATCGCTCAAGGAGTCCGAGCCATGCCCCACGAAGCCAGCCTGCTGCAAACGGCGGTGATTTTCCTGCTTGCCGCCGTCGTTGCCGTACCCCTGGCCAAGCGCCTGCAACTGGGGGCAGTCATCGGCTATCTGCTCGCTGGTGTGGCCATCGGGCCCCAGGCGCTGGGGCTGATTCGCGACACCGAGAGCGTCGCGCACATCTCCGAGCTGGGCGTGGTCCTACTGCTGTTCATCATCGGCCTGGAGCTCTCGCCACGGCGGCTGTGGCTGATGCGCAAGGCGGTGTTCGGCGTGGGTCTGGCCCAGGTGCTGCTGACCGGCGCGGTCATCGGCGCCATCGCCCTGTTCGGCTTCGACCAGCCGCTGCCCAGCGCCATGGTGCTGGGCTTGGGCCTAGCCTTGTCGTCCACCGCATTCGGCTTGCAGAGCCTGGCCGAAAGCAAACAGCTCAATGCCCCCCACGGTCGCCTGGCCTTCGCCATCCTGCTGTTCCAGGACATCGCCGCCATCCCCTTGATCGCCCTGGTGCCACTGCTGGCCGCCAGCGGCCCGGACACCAGCCATGGCGACAGCCTGCAGCATGGTCTGCAGGTATTCGCCAGCATCGCCATCGTCATCGTCGGCGGCCGCTACCTGCTGCGCCCGGTATTCCGCACCGTGGCCCGTACTGGCCTGCCAGAAGTGTCCACCGCGACTGCATTGCTGGTGGTGATCGGCACCGCCTGGCTCATGGAACAGGCCGGCATTTCCATGGCGCTGGGCGCCTTCCTCGCCGGTCTGCTGCTGGCGGACTCGGAGTACCGTCACGAGCTGGAGTCACAGATCGAGCCGTTCAAAGGTCTGTTGCTGGGGTTGTTCTTCATCAGTGTGGGCATGGGCGCCAACCTCGGGTTGCTGCTGGAGATGCCGCTGGTACTGCTCGGCCTGACCCTGCTGCTGGTGGCAGTGAAACTGCCGCTGCTGATGCTGGTCGGGCGCCTGGCCGGCGGCTTGAACACTGCCAGCGCCCTGCGCCTTGGCGTGGTGCTGGCGGCAGGTGGCGAATTCGCCTTCGTGGTGTTCAAGCTGGGCAAGGACCAGGGCCTGTTCGATGCCCGCACCCACGACATGCTGCTGATGACCATCACCCTATCGATGGCCATCACCCCGCTGTTGCTGCTGGCCTGCGCACGCCTGCTCAAGCGCCCGCAACCGGTTCGCGAGGTGCCGGAGCACTACAAGAGCATCCAGGCCGACACGCCGCGGGTGGTGATCGTCGGCATGGGCCGCATGGGCCAGATCGTCTCGCGCATCCTGCGGGCGCAGAAAATCCCCTTCATTGCCCTGGACACCTCGGTGGACACCATCGAGATGACCCGCACCTTCGAACAGGCTCCGGTGTTCTACGGCGACCCGCAGCGCCCGGAGGTATTGCATGCGGCCAAGGTTGGCGAGGCCGAGTACGTCATCATCACCACGGATGATCCGGAAGTGACCACCCGCACCGCCGAGCGGGTCAAACGCCTGTATCCGCACCTGAAGGTGATCGCCCGGGCGCGCAACCGCCAGCATGTGCACAAGCTGATGGACGTCGGCGCCGAGCCGATCCGCGAGACGTTCTATTCCAGCCTTGAGATGAGCCGCCGCACCCTGGTCGGGCTGGGCTTGTCGGGCGAGCAGGCCGCAGACCGCATCCAACGCTTCACCGAACACGACGAACAAGTGCTCGAAGCCCAAGGCCGCGTGCGCGACGACCGGGCCAAGGTGATGCAGACCGCCCAGGAAGCGCGCAAGGAGCTGGAGCGGCTGTTCGAGTCGGATGCGCCATAGGCCATAGCCTCAGGGCGCACCGCGATGCCTTCGAAAACGGACTGATCCCGCCATGGGCCGCACAGCGGCCCCTGCTCATTCATGGGCCTTCGCCGCTCAAAACAAACTCGCTACGGTAGACTGCGAAATCCCTCGCCTGCGTTTCGAGAATGCCCATGGAAGACCTCAACTCCCTCTACTACTTCACCCAGGTAGTCGAGCACGGCGGTTTCGCGCCGGCCGGCCGGGCCCTGGACATGCCCAAATCCAAGCTCAGCCGGCGCATCGCCGAGCTGGAAGAGCGCCTGGGCGTGCGTCTGCTGCATCGCACCAGCCGGCACTGCTCGCTGACCGAAGTCGGCCAGGCTTATTACCAGCGCTGCCTGGCCATGCGGGTGGAGGCCGAGGGAGCCGCCGAAATCATCGAGCGCAACCGCAGCGAGCCCCGCGGCCTGGTACGCATCAGTTGCCCCACGACGTTGCTCAATGCCTGGGTGGGGCCGATGCTGACGCGCTACATGGCCAAGTACCCGCAGGTGGAGTTGTTCATCGAGAGCACCAACCGCCGGGTCGACCTGCTTCACGAAGGCTTCGACATCGCACTGCGGGTGCGCTTCCCGCCGCTGGAGAATACCGACATGGTGATGAAGGTGCTGAGCAACAGCACCCAGTGCCTGGTGGGGCAGCCGTCGTTCTTGGAACAACTGCCGGAAAACTTCGAGCCGCAGATGCTGGGCCAACTGCCCAGCCTGCATTGGGGCAGTTCGCAGCGTGAGTACCAGTGGGAATTGTTCCAGGACGAAAGCATGGCGCAGAAGCTGGTGATCGCACATAAGCCCAAGGTAGTCACCGACGACCTGTTCGCCTTGCGTCACTTCGTGGTGGCGGGTGTTGGAATCGCGCATTTGCCACGGGTAGCGGTGCGCGAAGACCTGGCGGCAGGCAGGTTGGTGGAAATGCTGCCGGGTTGGCACCCGCGCTGCGGGATCGTCCATGCGATCTTCCCGTCACGGCGGGGGTTGCTGCCGTCAGTGCGAGCGTTGATCGATCATCTGGCCGAGGAGTTCGCGGTCAGCGATATGGCGTGAGTTGGCGGGTGACGCTTTTCAGCCCTGGCACGCGGTCACCAGCCCCCACAAGAGCCTGTTGAATGCTGTGGGGGCTGGCGCCAGCCTGGTGGGTTTCAGAAGGCGAAGCAGGAACAGCCCAACGCTCCCCAGAAGCCCTGGAAGTCATTCACCGGCACGGTCGAATGACGCGCTTTCTCATGGCTGTGTGCATGTACGCCGCACGGCCCGACACATTGATGTGCCACCGCCGCCAAGGACGGTGTACCCACCCGCCAATGCCCCGGAACCTTGGTCACCGGCGACCACTCCGGCAGCACCGGCACCTGGGGCGGTCCGAGCTTGTCGAACTCCGCTGCGCCATAGACCACCTTGCCATCGACAATGGTCAGCACCGACTCGATGCCCTTGATCGCCTCTTCATCGACACTGAAGAAGTCCAGTGACAGTGCCGCCAGGTCCGCCAACTGCCCCACCTTGATCTGACCTTTCTTGCCCTGCTCGCTGGAGAACCAGGCGCTGCCCTGGGTGAACAGTTGCAGTGCAGTCTCGCGGCTCAGTCCCTGCGGATACAACGCCATGCCACCCACGGTCTTGCCGCTGACCAACCAGTACAGCGAGGTCCACGGGTTGTAGCTGGACACCCGTGTCGCGTCGGTACCGGCGCCTACCGGCACGCCCATGTCGAGCATGCGCTTGATCGGTGGCGTCTGCTCGGCCGCCTTGGCGCCGTAGCGGTCGACGAAGTATTCCCCCTGGAAGGCCATGCGGTCCTGGATGGCGATGCCACCGCCCAGCGCACGCACTCGCTCGATGTTCTGCGGGGTGATGGTCTCGGCATGGTCGAAGAACCATGGCAAGCCATTGAACGGGATATCGCGATTGACCTTCTCGAACACGTCGAGCATGCGCGAGATCGATTCGTTGTAGGTGGCGTGCAGGCGGAACGGCCAGCGCTGCTCCACCAGATGGCGCACCACCGGCTCCAGCTCCTGCTCCATGGTCTGCGGCAGATCCGGGCGCGGCTCGAGGAAGTCCTCGAAGTCGGCGGCGGAGAACACCAGCATTTCGCCGGCGCCGTTGTGGCGGAAGAAGTCGTTGCCGCCATGCAGCTTGACGCTGGAGGTCCAGTTCTTGAAATCGGCCAGCTCCTCCTTGGGCTTCTGGGTGAACAGGTTGTAGGCAATCCGCACGGTTAACTGGTTGTTGTCGGCCAGTTCCTGGATCACCTGATAGTCGTCCGGGTAGTTCTGGTAGCCACCACCGGCATCGATGGCGCTGGTCAGGCCCAGGCGGTTGAGCTCACGCATGAACTGGCGCGTGGAGTTGACCTGATACTCCAGCGGCAGCTTCGGCCCCTTGGCCAAGGTGGCGTAGAGGATCATCGCGTTGGGACGCGCAATGAGCATGCCGGTCGGGTTGCCGAACTTGTCACGCTGGATCTCGCCGCCTGGTGGGTTGGGCGTCTCCTTGGTGTAGCCCACGGCGTTGAGCGCGGCACGGTTGAGCAGCGCGCGGTCGTAAAGGTGCAGCAGGAACACCGGCGTGTCCGGCGCGGCCTGGTTGATTTCTTCCAGCGTCGGCATGCGCTTTTCGGCGAACTGGAATTCATTCCAGCCACCGACCACTCGCACCCATTGGGGCGTGGGGGTGCGTGCGGCCTGGTCCTTGAGCATGCGCAGGGCATCGGCAACCGATGGCACGCCTTCCCAGCGCAGTTCCAGGTTGTAGTTCAGGCCACCGCGGATCAGGTGCAGGTGCGAGTCGTTCAGACCGGGGATCACCGTGCGTTGCTTGAGGTCGATGATCTGCGTGGTGTTGCCTTTGTGGGCCATGGCCTCGGCGTCGCTGCCCACGACAATGAAGCGGCCGTCCTTGATGGCGACGGCGGTCGCGGTGGGCTTCTCGCGGTCAACAGTATGCAGTTTGCCGTTGAACAGAATCAGGTCGGCGGACATGGAACCTCCTTGGCTGGTTGCGTAAGCGGAACCGGCTTGGCCGGCGAAAGGCAATGCGGACCAGAGCGCGCCAGCGGCACCGAGGACGGTACTGGTGGCGAGGAACTGGCGACGGGTCTTGTCGTTGCGGTCCTTGGACATGGTCTTCTCCGTCTGGGCGGCAGCGGCCGGAGCCGCTGCGGGGCATGCCGATAAGTGCAGTGCGGTGGGTTGTGAAAGGGTAGCCCTGTTCACCATTTGTGCTGCCTGGCGAGCTCGATTCGCGGGCTCACCCGTGAAAGCCTGCCTCGATCACTTCTGAAGAAACGCCAGCAGATCTTCGTTCAGCTGCTGGGCATGGGTCACTGCAAACCCATGCGGTGCCCCGGCATACACCTTCAGCTCAGCCCCGCGAATCAACGCCGCCGCCTGCTTGCCGGTGGTCTCGAACGGCACGATCTGGTCGTCGTCGCCATGGATGACCAAAGTCGGTACATCGATCTTCGCCATGTCCGGACGGAAATCGGTCTCGGAGAAGGCTGTCACGCAGTCCAGGGTGCCCTTGATCGAGGCCATCAGGGCGATGTTCAAGGTCTGGGTCTGCACCCCTTGGGAGACCTGCTGCCCACGGTTCAGGCCATAGAACGGTGTGGCAAAATCGGCGATGAACTGCGCACGATCGGCACGCAGACCGGCACGGATGCTTTCGAACACCGACAGGTCGACCCCCTCGGGGTTGTCGTCACGCTTGCCGAACACCGGCGTCACCGCCCCCAGCAACACTAGCCCGGCCACCCGCTCGCTGCCGTGACGGGCGATGTAACGGCTGACATCACCGCCCCCCATCGAGAAGCCGACCAGGGTCACGTCACGCAGATCGAGGTGTTCGATCAACTGGGCGATGTCATCGGCGAAGGTGTCGTAGTCGTAGCCAACCCAGGGCTGGCTCGAACGCCCGAAACCACGGCGGTCGAAGGCGATGGCGCGGTAGCCGCGGCTGGCCAGGAACTCCATCTGCGAATCCCACATGTCGGCGTCCAGTGGCCAGCCGTGGCTGAACAGCACAGGCTTGCCGCTGCCCCAGTCCTTGTAATAGATCGAAGTGCCATCGCGGGTAACGAGGGTGGTCATATCGGTATCTCCTTGAAAGTGTCGAGCTAAAGGCGTGGTTCAGCCGCGCAGCCAATCGGCGCAGCGACGGGTTACCCACGGCATGATGTAGAACACCACGGGCAGGATGACGAACAGGTTGACGATCAAGTTGCCGGTGATCGCGCCGCCCAACTGCGGAAAGCGCGCGAAAAGCGGCGACAGCAGTTGCGGGATGACCAAAGTCATGGGGCAGATCACCAGGTAAGTCAGCAGCGCCTGCTTCCAGCGCGGCGGTTGGGATGCACCGGTGGTAGGCGGGGTGAACCAGAACTCCGGATCGTCATGGACCTGGGTCTGGTCGCCCTCCTCCAGCAGCGGCAGCACCTCGTTGATCAGCGCCTGGCGCTCGGGGGAATCGACCCAGGCCTGCAGCTGGCCGGCCTCGGCGAAGCGCACCACGGTGGTGAACTGACGGCCACCGTCGTCAGGACGGATCACATTCACATCCAGATGACCCGGCTGCTGGCGGGCCACGCTGACGGTGTGCCGCAACCAGGCTTCATAACGCGCCAGCGCATCGGTGCGCACTTTGTGCTGGATGACCAGCGTCACCACGGTACGGTTGTTCATCGGCCTTCCCCTGGACAAGATGAGGCCAGACGCCGGGATCCGGCGCCTGGTGAAGTGGGTTACTTGCCAGCAGTCAGCGTGCTGTAGCTGGTCATCAGGTTGCGGTAGTCCGGGATGTGGTTGGAGAACAGGGTACCCAGGCCCTCGATGTCGTTGCGCCAGTCGCGGTGCAGCTC
>NZ_KV793298.1:334800-382334 GCF_001808425.1 Pseudomonas sp. HMSC08G10
TTGCGCCAGTCGCGGTGCAGCTCACAGGCCACGCCGAACCAGGTCATCAGCTGCGCACCGGCCGCTTCCATGCGGCGCCAGGCGGCGTCGCGGGTCATCTCGTTGAAGGTTCCGGAGGCATCGGTGACCACGAACACTTCGAACTCTTCTTCCAGGGCCGACAGCGCCGGGAAGGCCACGCACACCTCGGTCACCACACCGGCGATGATCAGTTGCTTCTTGCCGGTGGCCTTCACCGCCTTGACGAAGTCTTCGTTGTCCCAGGCGTTGATCTGGCCTGGACGAGCGATGTAGGGGGCGTCCGGGAACTGCGCCTTGAGCTCCGGTACCAGCGGGCCGTTGGGGCCTTGCTCGAAGCTGGTGGTGAGGATGGTCGGCAGGTTGAAGTACTTGGCCAGGTCCGCCAGGGCCAGCACGTTGTTCTTGAAGCGGTCAGGCTCGATGTCCCGTACCAGCGAGAGCAGGCCTGCCTGGTGGTCGACCAGCAGTACGGCAGCGTTGTTCTTGTCCAGGCGGTTGTAGGTGAATTTGCTCATGGTCTGTGTTCCTTCAGTGAGTGAGTTGGGGTGTTGCCTTGACTGCATGGGCACAGATTAAAAACATCACCTTTGAAGCACTAGATAGCGAAAACTGGCTCTAGCGTTCTATTTTCAGAACGACTATCGAAGCGACACCCTTTGCGAGCCTTTTGCCGCTGTGCGGCCCCGGCTCCATTGCCTGCCCGCCCAACCTGCTCTTTACTACCCACAGCCTTTCTCTGTCGCGAGACTTCCATGCTGGCGTTCATTCAGTCCTCCCCGCTGTTGCTCGGCGCCGTCCTGCTGCTGCTCGACCTGGTGTTATGGCAGTTGATCCCGGTCGAGCGCCGGGCCTGCCGTATCGGCGCTCGGCTGGTTATTTTCCTGTTGTTCAGCTGGGTCCTGTTGGCGGCGGGCATGAGCCCGTTGCAACCGGCGCCCTGGGTGGACGACGTGCCCCGCAACCTGATGGCCACCGCGCTGGCGATCGCCTGGTGGCTGTTCTTTGCCCGTACCGTGACAGTGGTGTTCGGCCTGGTGCTGATCGCCCGTGGCGGTCATGGCGGGCGGTTATTGCAAGACGTGCTCGGGGCACTGATCTTCGTGGCAGCGGTGATCGCGGCAGCGGCCTACGTGATGCAACTGCCAGTCAAGGGTCTGCTGGCAACCTCAGGCGTCATGGCTATCGTCATCGGCCTTGCGTTGCAGAGCACCTTGGCGGACGTGTTCTCAGGCATCGTGCTCAACACTACGCGGCCTTATCAGATTGGTGATGCGATCTCCATCGACGGCACCGAGGGCAAGGTGCTGGACATCGACTGGCGGGCCACGCGCCTGCTCACCGGCAATGGCAGCCTGGCGGTGGTGCCCAACTCGGTGGTGGCCAAGGCCAAGCTGCTCAATTTCAGCCGTCCGGCGGACGTGCATGGGGTGTCGATCAGCGTGGTGGTGCCGGCCAAGGTGCGCCCCAAGCGGGTATTCGATGCGCTGGAAAAAGCCCTGCAGGGCACCAGCGCGCTACTCACGACACCGCCGCCCAAGGTGACCGTGAAAGCCTCAACGCTAGAGTCGGTGGAGTACGAGGCCAGCGGGTTCGTGGCGACCATGGAGCGCAAGGTCGAGGTGCGCAACCAACTGTTCGACCTGGCCCATCGTCATCTGGAGGCCAACGGGGTGATGTGGAACGTGGACCTCGCCCTGCCTCCACGCAGTCGCCAGCGCGAGCTGCTGGATGACGTGCGGGTGTTCCGCGCCTTGACCAGCGATGAACGCGACGCCTTGAGCCAGCGCATGACCGCGGTGGAATACCTGGCCGACCAGGTGATCCTGGGCGTGGGTGAACACTCCGACTATGTGCTGGTGATCGGCAGCGGCGTGGTGTCGGCGTCGATTCGCGATGGCGAACGGCTGATCGAAGCCGGGCGCATGGGGCCTGGCGAGGTGCTGGGGATCGAAGGCCTGATCGACGAAGAGGAGTCGTTGGCCGAATTTCGGACCCTGACCGGCTGCCTGCTCTATCGCATCGACAAGGAGCAGGTGCGCAGTTGCCTGGCCCAACGCGGCGAGGTACAGACCGCTCTGACCAAACTGCAGCGTTTCCGTCGCCAGAACCGGGAGTCCCTGCTGATGCAGAAACCGCCCGTGGTGAAGAAAGGCGGCTTCCTCAGCTGGCTGCACAAGTGATGCGTCCAGGCGCCTTTCGCGGGTAGACCTACTCCTACAAGGCCAGCGCTGCCCTGTGGAAGCGGGTTTACCCGCGCACAAGCCTACGCGGTTAGAGCACCACCCGCAGGCATTGCCCCGCGTGATACAGCGAGAAGCCCGACTCATAGAAGGCCGTGCGCAGCGAAGGCGCGCTGACCGGCTTCATTGGCGAGAACGGGATCGGCAGGCTGTTCGGGTCATCCTTGAGCAGGAACTCGGCGAACGCACGGCCAATCACAGTCCCGGTCGTGTTGCCCCGGCCGTTGTAGCCGGTCACCGCCACCAGCCCAGGGGCCGGCTCGAACAAGCGCATCAAGTGATCCGGCGTGAAGTCGATGCAACCGGTCCAGTGCATCTCCCACTCGACCTTGCCCAGCTCCGGGTAGTAATGGCTCTGGATGCGGTCTGCCCAGCTGCGCACGAACCAAGCCGGCTTGTTGTCCACTCGGCCGAGGCTGCCGAGCAGCAGACGGCCTTGGTCGTCGCGGCGAATGCTGCTGAGCACGGTGCGGGTGTCCCAGGAGCCCTGGCCATGAGGCAGGACCTTGTCGGCCGCGGCGCCCTGCAGCGGCTTGGAAGCCACCTGGTAGTAGTAGCCACGGAAGAAGTGCTTCTGCAGGTTGCTCCACTCGCCTTCGGTGTAGGCACCGGTGGAGATCACCACCTTGTCGGCGCGCACCGAGCCGCGAGCGGTGTTCACTCGCCAGCCATCGCCGTCGCGCTCAAGGCCCTCGACTGAAGATTGCTGGAATACCCGTCCGCCCAGGCGTGCCACAGCGGCAGCCAAGCCCTGGGTGTAGGCCATCGGGTTGATGGTGCCGGCGCGGCGGTCGAGCAAGGCGGCGGAAATCTTGTCGGTACCGCAGTATTCCTGGCAGCGGGCCCCGGTCAGCAGCTCGACATCCGCGCCGCGACGGCTCCACTGGGCGTGACGCGCCTCAAGGTCGGCGATGCCGGTGGCGTTGTGCGCCATGTGCAGGGTGCCTTTGTGCTGGGCCTGGCAGTCGATGCCGAGGCGCTCGATCATCGCGAACACTTCGGCAGGCGCTCCACCTAGCACTTTGTTCAGGCGGCTGCCTTGCTCCAGGCCGAGGGTCGCCTCGACATCGTCGGGGCGGATCCAGGTGCCGGCATTGACCAGACCGACGTTGCGTCCAGAGCCACCATGGCCGATCTTCCAGGCCTCCAGCAGGATCACCGACTTACCCTGTTCGAGCAGGTGGATCGCTGCGGACAGCCCGGTGATGCCGCCGCCGATCACACAGACATCGGCCTTGTGCTCACCCGCCAACGCCTGGGCGGCGACGGTCGGCTTGGTGACGAACTCCCACAGACATTCTTGACGCAATTCGGACATGGCCCGGCTCCAGCAGTGTTGTTCTTGTTGGGGCCGCTGCGCGGCCCTTTCGCGGCTGGACCCGCTCCCACAGCTACATCACAGGTCAAAAACCCTGTTGTACCTGTGGGAGCGGGTCCACCCGCGAACCGGGGGCAAGGCCCCCGGCCTGCGATCATCAGTCGAACACGATCCCCTGCGCCAGCGGCAGCTCGCGCGAGTAGTTCACGGTGTTGGTCTGACGACGCATGTAGCCTTTCCAGGCATCGGAACCGGACTCACGACCACCGCCGGTTTCCTTCTCGCCACCGAACGCGCCGCCGATTTCCGCGCCGCTGGTGCCGATGTTGACGTTGGCGATGCCGCAGTCGCTGCCCGAGGCGCTCTGGAAGCGCTCGGCCTCACGCAGGTCGGTGGTGAAGATGCACGACGACAAGCCTTGCGGTACTTCGTTGTTCAGGCGCAGGGCCTCTTCGAAGTCGTCATAGGCAAGCACATAGAGAATCGGGGCGAAGGTCTCGTGGCGCACCACCTCGCTCTGGCCCGGCATCTCGACGATGGCCGGCGAAACGTAGTAAGCGTTGGGGTATTCGCTGGCCAGCTGGCGCTCGCCGCCGAACACCTGGCCACCTTCGTCGCGGGCCTTGGCCAGCGCGCCTTGCATGGCGTCGAAAGATGGCTTGTCGATCAGCGGGCCGACCAGGTTGTCCTTGCGTGGGTCGCCGATGCGCACCTTGCCGTAGGCGGCTTTGACGCGGGCAACCACTTCGTCCTTGATGGAGCGGTGCACGATCAGGCGACGCAGGGTGGTGCAGCGCTGGCCCGCAGTACCGACCGCGGCGAACAGAATGCCGCGCACGGCCAGGTCGAGATCGGCGCTCGGGGCCAGGATCATGGCGTTGTTGCCACCCAGCTCGAGGATGCTGCGGCCAAATCGGGCGGCTACACGTGGGCCCACTTCGCGGCCCATGCGGGTGCTGCCGGTGGCGCTGACCAGCGGTACGCGTGGATCATCCACCAAGGCTTCGCCGGCTTCGCGACCACCGATCACCAGCTGGCTCAGGCCTTCTGGTGCATCGCCAAAGGCTTTCAGGGCCTTCTCGAACAGTGCCTGGCAGGCCAGGGCGGTCAGCGGGGTCTTCTCGGAAGGCTTCCATACCACGGCGTTGCCGCAGACCAGCGCCAGCGCGGTGTTCCACGCCCAGACCGCTACGGGGAAGTTGAAGGCGCTGATGACGCCGACTACGCCCAGCGGGTGCCAGGTCTCACGCATGTGGTGGCCTGGACGCTCGGAAGCGATGGTCAGGCCGTACAGCTGACGCGACAGGCCAACGGCGAAGTCGCAGAT
Source organism: Pseudomonas sp. HMSC08G10 (assembly GCF_001808425.1). NCBI lineage: Bacteria > Pseudomonadati > Pseudomonadota > Gammaproteobacteria > Pseudomonadales > Pseudomonadaceae > Pseudomonas > Pseudomonas sp. HMSC08G10. Next base: position 339,707 of record NZ_KV793298.1, read on the forward strand.
ATCGATCATTTCCTGCACTTCACCCAGGCCTTCCTGGGTGATCTTGCCGGCCTCGATGGACACCAGTTCGCCCAGCTCGGCCTTGTGTGCACGCAGCACTTCACCGAACAGACGCACCAGCTCGCCACGGCGCGGGGCCGGCACGCTGCGCCAGGCTTCGAAAGCTTTGTGGGCCTGGTCGATGCGGGCAGTGGTCTCGGCTTTGCCGAGCAGTTTCACCGAGGCGATCTGGCTACCGTCGATCGGGGTGTGAACAGGGTAGTCACCCTGGGTGTAAGCCTCGGCGGCAACGCCAAGGCGCTCGAGCAATCCAGCGACCATGTGCTTCTCCTACAGGGGGTGGAGGGTTGAAAACCTGATGTGGATCAGTATTAATCCGATCACACTAGCGCAACAAACGACCTTTATTCCGCATATCATTCCTTCAGGTAATGATCCTCCTGCCGTAGAGACCGCTATGTCCAAACGCCTGGTACCCTCGATGACCGCCTTGCAGTGCTTCGAGGCTGCTGCTCGCCACTTGAGCTTCACTCGCGCGGCCGAAGAGCTGCACCTGACCCAGAGCGCGGTCAGCAAGCAGGTCGCGCAGCTCGAAGAGATGCTCCGGCATCACCTGTTCCTGCGTATCCGCCGACGTTTGCAACTCACACCCGCCGGCTCGCTGTACCTGGCCGAAGTCAACAAGATCCTCACCCAAGTGGACATGTCCAGTCGCTACGTCCTGACCTACGGCGAGCAGACCGAAGTATTGAAGGTAGCCACCCAACCGAGCTTTGGCGTGCGCTGGTTGATTCCGCACCTCAAGGGCTTCGGCAAGCGCTACCCGAACATCCATTTGGACATCCGCAACGAGATGGAACCCTTCGCCCTGCTTCAGGGCTCGGCGGATGCGGTGTTCTTCTATGGCCAGGGCACCTGGCCAGGCGCCACCTGCGTGGAGCTGTTCGGCGAAGAGGTGGTGCCGGTGTGCGCGCCGGAGCTGTTGCAAGGTCGTGAGCTCAAGGATGCCAGCGCGGTGGCGCAACTGGTGCTGCTGCAAAGCACTTCGCGTCCGGAGGCCTGGCACGAGTGGTTCCTAGAGCAAGGGCTGCATACCGACAACAGCTACCACGGGCCACGCTTCGACACCTTCTATATGGCGCTGAGCGCGGCGCAAGCCGGTTGCGGTGTGGCGCTGGTGCCCCGCTACCTGGTGGCCAAGGAACTGGCCGAGGGCAGCCTGGTGATGGCCTGGAACCATGCGATGAAGAGCAACGGCGCGCATTACCTGGCGTTCGCCGAGCATGCCGCGGAGGTGCCGAAGGTGAGGGCGTTGGTGGAGTGGATCAAAGACCAGCTGCAAGGCTGATAGGTGGGAGCAAAAGGTCGATCCAAAAAGGAATGACACCTGCACTTTTTTTCGCTTGTGGGGAAAGTGCATTCCCAGCTTTCATGTACGGGTACTCACTCACCCCCAGGAAGCTAGCGATGCCCGCCCACGATTTCGTCAGCCCCGACAGCATTCGCGCGCAGTTCTCTGCCGCCATGTCCCTCATGTACAAACAGGAAGTGCCTCTGTATGGCACGCTGCTGGAGCTGGTGAGTGAAATCAACCAGCAGGTCATGACCCAGCAGCCCAAGATCGCCGAAGCCCTGCGCTGGACCGGTGAAATCGAGCGCCTCGATCAAGAGCGCCACGGCGCCATCCGCGTCGGTACCGCCGAGGAGCTCGCGACCATCGCCCGCCTGTTCGCGGTCATGGGCATGGAGCCGGTCGGCTACTACGACCTGAGCAGCGCCGGCGTGCCTGTGCATTCCACTGCGTTTCGCGCGGTACACGAGCAGTCCCTGCACATCAGCCCGTTCCGCGTGTTCACCTCGCTGCTGCGCCTGGAACTGATCGACAACCCGCAGCTGCGCGAACTGGCCCAGGGCATCCTGGCCAAGCGCAAGATCTTCACCCCGAGGGTGCTGGAGCTGATCGCCCAGTGCGAGCGCGACGGCGGCCTGAGCGCCAGCGATGCCGATACGTTCGTGCAGGAAGCGCTGCACACCTTCCGCTGGCACCAGGACGCCACCGTCACGGCCGAGCAGTACCAGCAACTGCACGACCAGCACCGCCTGATCGCCGACGTCGTGGCCTTCAAGGGCCCACACATCAACCACCTGACCCCGCGTACCCTGGACATCGACGCCATTCAGGTAGGCATGCCAGCCAAAGGGATTCCGCCCAAGGCAGTGGTCGAAGGCCCGCCTACCCGTCGCCACCCGATCCTGCTGCGCCAGACCAGCTTCAAGGCGCTGCAGGAAAAGGTCGCGTTCAGCGATGCACAAGGCAGCCACACCGCGCGTTTCGGCGAAATCGAACAACGCGGTGCGGCGCTGACCCCCAAGGGTCGCCAGCTCTATGACCGCTTGCTCGACGCCACCCGCGAGGCCCTGGGCGGCGCACCGGCCGAAGCCAACGCCGAACGCTACATGGCGCTGCTCAAGGCGCAGTTCGCCGAATTCCCGGACGACCTGGTGCAGATGCGCGAACAGGGGCTGGCGTACTTCCGCTACTTTGCCACCGAAAAAGGCTTGGCCGCCCGCGACCAGCAAGGTCGTCCGACTACCCTGCAAGGCCTGATCAATGCCGGCCACGTGCATTTCGAGGCGCTGGTCTACGAAGACTTCCTGCCGGTCAGCGCCGCTGGGATCTTCCAGTCCAACCTGGGCGACGATGCCCAGGCCGAGTACGGCAGCAACGCCAACCGCGAGGCATTCGAAGCGGCACTGCAGATGAAGGTACAGGATGAACTGGCGCTGTATGCCCAGAGCGAGCAGCGCTCACTCGAGGCTTGTGCCCAGGCGCTGAACCTCAAGTCGCTGTAAGCCATTGGCCGGTAAACCCGCTCCAGAGCGCTTCCAGGAGCGGGTCTACCCGCGAACAGCCAGATCAATCGGAATTCGAACGATCCCGCGATTGGGTCTCAAGGATGCTCACATCCGGCAGGTCCATCGCCGCCGCCTCTTCCTGCAAGAAGGCGCTCAACCTGCGCAAACGCTCTCCCCCAGGCCTCGTTCGTGGCCACACCAGGTAGTAATCCATGCCACTGGGCACTGCTGTTGGCCACGGCAGACTCAGGCGTCCCTGGGCCACGTCCTCGGCCACCATCAGCAGATCGCCCATGGAGATGCCATAGCCACGGGCAGCTGCGATCATGCCCAGCTCCAGGGTATCGAATACCTGCCCGCCCTTGAGCGAGACCTTGTCGGTGAGCCCCATGCGCTCCAGCCAGGCGCGCCAATCGCGTTTATCCGGCGTCGGGTGCAACAGCTCGATGCCGGCCAGGCGTCGCTCGTCCCATGGGCCATCATCGAGCAGGCCCGGCGCGCCCACCGGGATCAGCAGCTCGGCGAACAGCCGCCGCACCTCCCAGTCCGCGGGAAATACCCCATCGCTGAGCAATACCGCACAGTCGAACGGCTCCTGATTGAAGTCCACATGGTCCACGTCCATCCAGGCGCTGGTCAGTTGCACCTCGTTGCCTGGCTGCAGGTGACGGAACTGGCTCAGGCGCGACAGCAGCCAACGCATGGTCAAGGTCGACGGGGCCTTCATGCGCAAGATGTCGTCTTCGCCACGCAAGGTGTCGCAGGCCCGCTCCAGGGCACTGAAGCCTTCACGCACGCCGGGCAACAATACGCGCGCCGCCTCGGTCAGTTGCAGACTGCGACCGTTGCGCACGAACAAGCGGCAGGCGAAGTGATCCTCCAGGGTGCGGATATGCCGGCTGACCGCGCTTTGGGTGATGGACAGTTCTTCACCGGCGCGGGTGAACGAGCTCAGCCGAGCGGCGGCCTCGAATGCGCGTAGCGCATAGAGTGGAGGAAGCTGACGAGACATCTGGCACCTGCCCAGCGGGGCAAAAATGGAATGCGTGGAATCATATATGCATGAGTCCGACTCATGCCAACGATCGCATTTATCCTTTTGTGCAAAGTTGACCGAAGCCTCAGAATCGACGGCTCGCTCAACAGATTCAGGAAAAAGGACATCCCAATGCACGTCGCGCCCACCACCGAACTCAAGGCTCTGCTGCGCCTGGCCGGCCCGCTGATCGCCTCGCAGTTGGCGCACATGCTGATGGTACTGACCGACACCCTGATGATGGCCCGCATCAGTCCACAGGCCCTAGCCGGGGGTGGACTGGGGGCAGCCAGCTATTCGTTCGTGTCGATCTTCTGCCTGGGCGTGATTGCTGCGGTCGGCACCTTGGTCGCCATCCGTCAGGGCGCAGGTGATGTCCCTGGCGCGACCCGTCTGGCGCAGAACGGCCTGTGGCTGGCCTGGGGCCTGGCCCTGGTGGCCGCGCTGGTGCTGTGGAACCTGGAGCCGGCCCTGCTGCTGTTTGGCCAACAGCCGGAGAACGTCGCCTCGGCGATGGAGTTCCTCACGCTGCTGCCGCTGGCCCTGCCCGGCTACCTGACCTTCATGGCCCTGCGTGGCTTCACCAGCGCCCTGGGCCGTTCGACGCCGGTGATGGTCATCAGCCTGGTGGGCACGGTGCTCAACTATGTGTTCAACCATGCGCTGATCGAAGGCATGTTCGGCCTGCCCAAGCTGGGCCTGATGGGCATCGGCCTGGTCACGGCGGTGGTGTCGATGGGCATGGCCATTGCGCTTGCCCTGTACATTCGCTGGCACAAGGCCTACGCCGCCTACCCGCTGCGCAAAGGCCTGTCGCGCCCATCCCTGCCCGCCTTGCGCGAGCTGTGGCGCCTGGGCCTGCCGATCGGCGGCACCTACATGGTAGAGGTCGGCCTGTTCGCCTTCGCCGCCCTGTGCATGGGGGTGCTAGGCAGCACGGAGCTGGCGGCGCACCAGATCGCCCTGCAGATCGTCTCCACCGCGTTCATGGTGCCGACGGGCCTGTCGTATGCGGTGACCATGCGCGTGGGGTTGTACTACGGTGGTGGGAATCTGCTGGCCGCACGCAGCGCCGGGCGGGTGGGGATCGGTTTCGGGGCGATGATCATGTTCGCCTTCGCGGCATTGTTCTGGTTACTGCCCGATACGCTGGTCGGGTTGTTCATCGACCGTGACGACCCAGCTTTCGCGGCGATCTTCCAATTGGCCGTGAGCCTGGTGATGGTCGCGGCCTGGTTCGAATTGTTCGATGGCATGCAGACCATCGCCATGGGCTCTATCCGCGGGCTGAAGGACGCCAAGACCACCTTCCTCATCGGCCTGTGCTGCTATTGGCTGGTGGGGGCCCCCAGCGCCTGGCTGTTCACCTTCACCCTCGGCGGTGGCGCGGTGGGTGTGTGGTGGGGCCTGGCCTTGGGGCTGGCCTGCGCAGCGGTGGCGCTGACCCTTGGCTTCGAGTGGCGGACCAAGCGGATGCTGGGCAAGGCGCACAAAGCTGAAACTGCACCGATGTCGGTGTGATCCCACAGGGCTGGCGAAGCCCCTGTGGGAGCGGGTTCCCCCGCGAAAATACCGCCGCAGCAGCTACAGACTCACTACCCGCGCCTGCGCCGCCTGCTGCAGGTAATCCATCAACGCCTCCACCGGCAGGGGTTTGCTCACCAGGTATCCTTGCACTTGGTCGCAGCCGAACCCACGCAGCAGCGCCAACTGCTCTTCGGTCTCCACCCCTTCGGCCACCACCTCCAGGTTGAGGTTGTGCGCCAGGTTGATCATGGCGTGCACCAGCTTGCGGTTCTCCTCGCGTAGCTCCATGCCGCCAACGAAGCTGCGATCCACCTTGAGCAGAGTGATCGGCAGGCTGTTCAGGTGCACGAACGACGAAAAACCTGTGCCGAAGTCATCCAGGGAAAAACGCACGCCCAGGCGCCCCAAGGCGTCCATCGTCTGGCGGACCAGCTCGTTGCGGCGCATGACGGCAGTCTCGGTGAGTTCGAATTCCAGCCAGCGGGCATCGACACCATGCTCGATGATCAAGCGGCTGAGCGTGGCCAGCAACTGGCTGTCCTGGAACTGGCGGAAACTCAGGTTGACCGCCATGTGCAAGGGTTCGAGCCCGCGCTCTCGCAAGGCCTGCATGTCGCGCAGGGCCCGGGAGATCACCCAGTAGCCCAAGGGCACGATCAAGCCGCTCTGCTCGGCCAGGGGCACGAATTCGCTCGGTGGCAGCAGGCCTCGCTCGGCATGACGCCACCGCACCAGGGCCTCGAGGCCGACGATGCGTCCATCGCCCAGGCTCAGCCGGGGCTGGTAGTGCAGCTCCAGCTCGTCGCGACGCAGGGCCCGGCGCAGCTCGCTTTCCAGATCGGCCAGGCTGCGGGCGTTGCGGTTGATCCTCTCGTTGAACACGTGGAAGGTGCAGCCCTGGCTGCCCTTGGCCTGGCGCATGGCGATATGGGCGTGCCACATCAGCGGATCGGCGCCGGCCTGGGCCCGGGCGTGGGCCACGCCCAGGCTGGCACCGAGCAACAGGCTCTCGCCATCGACCCAATAGGGTTCGGCGAGGGCCTCGACGATGCGCTCGGCCATCCACTCGGCGCGGTTGGCATCACGCCGAGTGTCGATCAGCAGGGCGAATTCGTCGCTTCCCAGGCGGGCCAGCTGGTCCCCGGCCTCCAGTTGCTGCTTCAACCGCGCCACCACTTGCAGGATGAGGCGGTCGCCGCCCTGGTGGCCCAAGGCATCGTTGACGTGGCGGAAGTTGTCCAGGTCCAGGTGACCCAGCGCGACGCCACGGCCTTCGTTTTCCGCCAGACGCGCCGTCAGCAGCGCCTGGAAGCCCTGGCGATTGGCGATGCCGGTCAAGGGGTCCTGCTCGGCCAGGCGCTGCAAGGTGGCCACCAGCACGCCCCGCTCGCGCACGTGGCGCAGGGAACGACGCAGCGCATCGCCACTCAACTGCTCGCGCACCAGCCAGTCGCTGACCGCGCTGGGTGGCGTGTCAGGCTCTTCATCGAGCAACAGGATGGTGGGCAGGTCACAACGACCGGGGGCCGGCTGTAATGCCGGCCTCGCCAAAACGACAGCTTGGCGGTCATTGACGAACAGACTGTCCACCGATTCCCAATTCGGTGCGGTCAACAAGACCGCGCTCCCGGCCAGCGGCTGCAGGCACTCGCGCAGCAGGGTGGCCCATTCCGGCTCATCAGCCAACAGCAGCAAACGCAACGGTTCGACAGGCGTGGACAAGCGAGCTCCTTAGGCTTGAACAGAAGGACGACGGGCGCGGAGCATCCAGCCCTCACGAATGAAAATAATTTTCACTTAAAGTGCCACTCCATAGCCAGTATCCCGACGCATTTTGTCGTGCATCCTGCGCGAAAGTAACAAAAGCGGCAAATCCGATTCGCGCCTTGCATCACACTGTCAGACGGTAACGCCACAACCGCCCCATGCCTGCTAGAATGCGCGGCTATTTTCTGGTGACCCCCGGTTTCTAGCATGTCCCGACTCAATCCCCGGCAACAAGAAGCCTGTGACTACGTCGGCGGCCCTCTATTGGTGCTCGCCGGTGCAGGCTCCGGCAAGACCAGCGTGATCACACGCAAGATCGCCCACCTCATCCAGAACTGCGGCATCCGTGCCCAGTACATCGTGGCCATGACCTTCACCAACAAGGCCGCGCGCGAGATGAAGGAGCGGGTCGGCACCCTCCTGCGTCCAGGTGAAGGCCGCGGCTTGACCGTGTGCACCTTCCACAACCTGGGGCTGAACATCATCCGCAAGGAGCATGAGCGCCTCGGCTACAAGCCGGGCTTCTCGATCTTCGACGAGACCGACATCAAGGCCTTGCTGTCGGACATCATGCAAAAGGAATACTCAGGCGACGACGGCATCGACGAGATCAAGAACATGATCGGTGCCTGGAAGAACGACCTGATCCTGCCCGCCGAGGCCCTGGAAAAAGCCCGCAATCCCCGCGAGCAGACCGCCGCCATCGTCTACACCCACTACCAGCGTACGCTCAAGGCGTTCAACGCAGTGGACTTCGACGACCTGATCCTGCTGCCGGTGAAGCTGTTCGAAGAACACAAGGATGTACTCGAACGCTGGCAGAACCGTGTGCGCTACCTGCTGGTGGACGAATACCAAGACACCAACGCCAGCCAGTACCTGCTGGTGAAAATGCTGATCGGGATGCGCAACCAGTTCACCGTGGTGGGCGACGACGACCAGTCGATCTACGCCTGGCGGGGTGCACGTCCTGAAAACCTCATGCTGCTCAAGGAGGACTACCCCTCCCTGAAAGTGGTGATGCTGGAGCAGAACTACCGCTCCACCAGCCGCATCCTGCGCTGCGCCAACGTGCTGATCGCCAACAACCCGCATGCCTTCGAGAAGCAGCTGTGGAGCGAGATGGGCGTGGGTGACGAGATCCGTGTGATCCGCTGCAAGAACGAGGAAGCCGAGGCCGAGCGCGTGGCCATGGAAATCCTCACCCTGCACCTGCGCACCAACCGGCCCTACAGCGACTTCGCCATCCTCTACCGAGGCAACTACCAAGCCAAGCTGATCGAGCTCAAGCTCCAGCACCACCAGGTGCCGTACCGCCTTTCCGGCGGCAACAGCTTCTTCGGGCGCCAGGAGGTCAAGGACCTCATGGCCTACCTGCGCCTGCTGGTAAACCCGGACGACGACAACGCCTACCTGCGCGTGATCAATGTGCCGCGCCGGGAAATCGGTTCCACCACCCTGGAAAAACTCGGCAATTACGCCACCGAGCGTGGCGTGTCGATGTACGCTGCCAGCGAGGAGCTGGGCCTGGGCGAGCACCTGGATGCCCGTTACACCGAGCGCCTGCAGCGCTTCAAGCACTGGCTCGACGGGGTGCGCCAGCGCGTGGCCCTGGAAGACCCGATCGCGGCCCTGCACGACATGGTCCGCGACATCGACTACGAGAACTGGATCCGCCAGAACACCGCCAGCGACAAGGCGGCGGAGTTCCGTATCAGCAACGTCTGGTTCCTGATCGATGCCTTGAAGAACACCCTCGAGAAGGACGAAGAGGGTGACATGACCATCGAGGACGCCATCGGCAAGCTGGTGCTACGCGACATGCTCGAGCGTCAGCAGGAAGAGGAAGAAAACGCCGAGGGCGTGCAGATGATGACCCTGCACGCCTCCAAGGGCCTGGAATTCCCTTACGTGTTCATCATGGGCATGGAGGAGGAAATCCTTCCGCACCGCTCCAGCATCGAGGCCGACACCATCGAGGAAGAGCGGCGTCTGGCCTACGTGGGCATCACCCGCGCCCGCCAGACCCTGGCCTTCACCTTCGCCGCCAAGCGCAAGCAGTATGGCGAAATCATCGACTGCACCCCCAGCCGGTTCCTGGACGAACTGCCGCCGGACGATCTGGCCTGGGAGGGCCTGGACGACGCGCCTGTCGAAGTGAAGGCCGCGCGCGGCAACAATGCGCTGGCCGACATCCGGGCCATGCTCAGACGCTGATCAACCCTTATTATTCAACCTTTGCCGCGGCCTGGTCCGTGGCCACCTTTGCTACATCGAGGAATACCACAGTGGAAGCACTGAAGCAGAAGATTCGCGAAGAAGGCATCGTGCTTTCCGATCAGGTTCTCAAAGTCGACGCGTTTCTCAACCACCAGATCGATCCGGCGCTGATGCAGCTGATCGGTGACGAGTTCGCCCGTTTGTTCGCCGACTCCGGTGTGACCAAGATCGTCACCATCGAAGCCTCAGGGATAGCCCCGGCGGTGATGACCGGCCTGAAGCTGGGCGTGCCGGTGATCTTCGCCCGCAAGCACCAGTCGCTGACCCTGACCGAGAACCTGCTGACCGCCTCGGTGTACTCCTTCACCAAGCAGACCGAGAACACCGTGGCCATCTCGCCGCGTCACCTCAACAGCAGCGACCGCGTGCTGGTGATCGATGACTTCCTGGCCAACGGCAAGGCATCCCAGGCGCTGATCTCGATCATCAAGCAGGCCGGTGCCACCGTTGCGGGCCTGGGCATCGTGATCGAAAAATCGTTCCAGGGCGGCCGCGCCGAACTGGACAGCCAGGGCTACCGCGTCGAGTCGCTGGCTCGGGTCAAGTCGCTCGAAGGCGGCGTGGTCACGTTCATCGACTGATGCCTCCTGGGGCCGCCTTGCGGCCCCTGCTACCTCCGGGTGGCGGCCAACCCTGCCAGCAGCAATCGCTGGTACAGCTCTTCCTTAAGCCCCTGTGGCTGCGCCAACCCCATCCGCGCCAACTGCGCCGGATAGGCCTCGGGCGCGGGCGCATCCAGCGCTGCCTTGCCCAACGCCAGCACTTCACTCAATTTGAATTTGCTCTTGAGCCAGTTGAGTGCCCGAAGCAAATCCCGCTCCTCGGCCGTGAAATCACACCCCAATGGATACTCCGGGAACAGCCGCGCATGCCGCTCGCGTATCGCCTCCAGACGCTCGGGCGTGTTGTCGGTAAAGCGCGTGGCCAGCGTGAAGCCTTTGGTCAGCTTGCCCGCCGCCTTCGCCTGCTCCATCAACGGCTGCTGGAAACGTGAATCGCTGATCGCCAGCAACCTGGCGATGACTTCGCTATCGGTCTGTCCACGCAGATCGGCGATACCGTATTCGGTCACCACGATGTCACGCAGATGCCGGGGAATGGTGCAATGACCGTAGTTCCAGAACAGGTTGGAAGTCACCTCGCCCCCGGACTCGCGCCAGCTGCGCAGGAGCAGCAGGGAGCGCCCGCCCTCCAGGGCATGCGCTTGCGCGACAAAGTTGTATTGCCCGCCTACCCCGCTGAGCACCCGGCCATCCTCAAGCTGGTCGGCCACGCCGGCACCGAGCAAGGTCATGCCGAATGCTGTGTTGATGAAACGAGCGTCGCGGCGCTGGCGACGCTTGAGCGACTCCTGCCCGTACAGCTCGTTGATGTAGCTGATCGCGGTCATGACGAAACGGTCGCGTTGCTCAAGAGGCATCTCCCGCAGACGCCGGTAGAACGCCTCGGGGCCCAGGAAGAATCCGCCGTGCACCAAAGCCCCGTGCTCGTCGGCCGGGCGCCGTACCACCCCCGCCTCGGCCAGCACCAGCAAACCGTTGACGAACATCTCGCTGCAGCCATACAGCCCCTGGGCAAAGGCATCGCGCCCACCCTCGCGCTCGATCAATCCCTGCCAGGGCGTGAGGTCCAGAGCATCGAGCAGTGCCCGATAGCCGGCGTTGTCACCCTGGCGCGCCAACAAGGCCGCGGTCACCGCATCGCCCATGGCGCCGATGCCGATCTGCAGGGTACCGCCATCGCGCACCAGGGCACTGGCGTGAAGCCCAATGCAGTGGTCCTGGGTGGTGACCGGCATGTTCGGGGTACAAAACAACCGGCGCCGCTCAGGCTCGTCGATCACCAGGTCGAAGGCTTCCCGGCCAAGTTCGGCCCCCGCAGGCATGTAGGGCAGCTCGGTGTGCACCTGGCCGAGCAGCAGGATGGTCTCACCGGCGGCGCGACGACGGGCGATCATCGGCAACAGGTCGAGGGTGATGTCCGGGTTACAGGCAAGGCTCAGGTGATCGGGGCGCTCGGGCGTGGCGGCTACCAACTGGGCGATCAGGTTCAGGCCCTTGGCGTTGATGTCCCGCGCCGCATGGGTGTAGTTGCTGCTGACATAGTCCTGCTGGGCGCTCTCGCTGTGCAGCAGGCTGCCAGGCTGCAGGAAGAACTGCTCGACGCGGATGTTGCCGGGCAGGCTGTCGTTGCGCAGGTCGGCGAGATAGTCGAGCTCTTCATAATCGGCAAAAACCCGCTCGACGAAGGGCTCCAGAAAACGACGTTGCAAGCCATCGCCAAGCGGCGGCCGCCCGAGGCTCAAAGCGGTGTAGATCGTCAGTTGGCGCTCGGGTAGCTGGCGCACCCTGGCATACAACGCGTTGACGAAGGCATTAGGTTTGCCCAGGCCCAAGGGCAGGCCCATGTGGATGTGGGCGGGTAGACGGGCCAGGACCTGTTCTACCGCCTGGTCGAGGGAACAGCATTGGGTCATGGGGCCTCCTGTGAACATCCGTGCGCAGGGGTTGGACCGTTATTACACGCGAAAAAGCCACCCCATTTCGTAGCCCAGAAATACAAAGCCCGCCATGGGAGGCGGGCTTGGGGGTATCAGGCAGGGATTACAGCCCCGACATCTTCTTGATGGCGCCCTTGAGCTCGTCATCCGAGCAGTCGGCACAGGTGCCTTTGGGCGGCATGGCGTTGATACCGGTAATGGCCTTGGCCAGGATGCCGTCCAGACCACCCTGGTGGTCAGCACGCTCCTTCCAGGCGGCGGTATCGCCGATCTTCGGCGCGCCGAGCAAGCCGCTGCCATGGCAAGCGTTGCAATGCTTGGCGATGATTTCATCTGGGGTCTTGGCACCACCGCCACCTGCGGTAGCAGCCACTGCCATGCCTATGCACTCCTGGCCCTGGACGCACACCTGGCCGACCGGCTCGAGGCGCTTGGCGATTTCGTCGTTGGTCGCAGCGGTTGCGCTCATTGCCCAAAGGGCGAATACGGCTGCTGGTACGGCCAGCATCTTCTTGATTTGGTTCACGCGAACACCCTCATGGTGGCTAATCACGCCCGCGGCCACGGATCTGCGAGCGTTTGAAAGTATAGCGGGAACCCCGAAACCGTGGAACGACCCCACAAGGGAAAGGGGTATTGCCGAAACAATGCACTGCGCTGGATCAAAAGTTCGAGGGTGTCGCCGCGCTGATCAGCCGGGCAGGCTCTTCGAAGGGGTTGCGAAAACGGTGTGGACGGGTGCTTTCGAAGTAGTAGCTGTCGCCGGCCTCGAGGATGAACGTCTCGGTACCGACCACCAGCTCGAGCCGGCCTTCGAGCAGGATGCCGGTCTCTTCGCCGTCGTGGGTGAGCATTTCTTCGCCGGTATCGGCCCCTGGCGGATACACCTCGTTGAGGAAGGCGATCGCCCGGTTGGGGTGCGACTTGCCCACCAGCTTCATGGTCACTGCGCCGTCGGAGATGTCGATCAGTTCGTGGGCCTTGTAGACGACCTGGGTAGGGCTTTCAGGCGCCAGCTCCACGGAGAAGAACTCGACCATGGACATGGGGATGCCGCTGAGCACCTTGCGCAGGGAGCTGATCGAAGGGCTCACGCTGTTCTTCTCGATCATCGAGATGGTGCTGTTGGTGACGCCCGCGCGTTTGGCGAGTTCACGCTGGGACAGGCCCTTGAGCTTGCGGATGGCTTGCAGTCGTTCACCGACGTCCAAAGCTGGAGCCTCCTGAAACGGTCGAGGTGGGAGCGAAGTGTGAACGATATGATGGCAACGCCGTTCAGTATTTACAACACTTCGCCCCGCAGCCTGTCCGCTTCAGCGCCTCATTCGCCGATATAGTCCAGCGGTACGCGCTTAAGGTTGCAGAAGATCTGGTACGGGATCATCCCGGCCTGGGCAGCCACGTCGCTGGCCAGCACCTGCTTGCCCCACAGCTCCACCGGACTGCCGATCGTGGCTTCGGGTACGTCGGTCAGATCGACGCAGAGCATGTCCATCGACACCCGGCCGATCAGCTGGGTGCGTTTGCCGGCGACCATCACGGGCGTGCCGGTCGGTGCCTGACGGGGGTAACCGTCGGCATAGCCCATGGCGACCACGCCGACGCGGGTCGGGCGCGGGGTGATGAACTTGGCGCCGTAGCCTACCGGCTCACCGGCCGGCAGTTCGCGCACGCTGATGATCCGCGATTGCAAGGTCATCACCGGCTGCAGGCGCTCGGCCTGGGGCTGGGACACTTCGAACGGGGTGGCGCCGTACAGCATGATGCCGGGGCGCACCCAGTCGCTCGGCACCTGGGGCCAGCCCAGCACCGCAGGCGAATTGCGCAGGCTGCACTCGGCAGCCAGGCCCTGGCGGGCGGCTTCGAACACTGCGACCTGTTGGGCTGTGGCGTCCACATCCAGTTCGTCGGCGCGGGCGAAGTGGCTCATCAGCACGATACGCGCCACTTTCCCGCTGGCGAGCAGCCGCTGGTAGCTTTCTTGGTAATCCTTCGGGTGCAGGCCGACCCGGTGCATGCCGGTGTCCATCTTCAACCAGACCGTCAGTGGCTTGTGTACTGGCGTCTTCTCGATCGCTTCGAGCTGCCACAGCGATTGCACCACGCACCACAGATCATGTTCGGCGATCAGCGCCAGCTCGCTCGCCTCGAAGAAACCTTCGAGCAACAGCACCGGGGCTTTGATCCCGGCGGCGCGCAGCTCCAGCGCTTCCTCGATGCAGGCCACGGCAAAACCATCGGCCTCGGTTTCCAGGGCCAAAGCGCAACGCACCGCGCCATGGCCGTAGGCATCGGCCTTGATCACGGCAAGGGCTTTGGCGCCGGACAGCTCACGGGCCAGGCGGTAATTGTGGCGAAGGGCTTGAAGGTCGATCAGGGCACGGGCGGGACGCATGGCGGCAGCCTTCTGGCAGTCTGGTTATGAATTAAGCCCCTGGCACAACGGGCGTGGGGTAGTGCCCGCCGAGCCAGGGTGAGGGAACGGTTTACGGCAGTGCGGCGACCACCGACATCTCGACGAGGATTTCCGGCTCGCACAGCTTGGCCTCGACCGTCGCGCGGGCCGGAGCGACGCCTTGGGGCAGCCACTGATCCCACACCGCGTTCATGCCCAGGAAATGCGCGTCGATGTCTTTGAGGTAGATGGTCACCGAGAGCAAACGGGTCTTGTCGGTGCCGGCCAGCTCCAGCAGGCGCTCGATGTTGGCCAGCACCTCGCGGGTCTGCTGTTCGATCCCGGCGTCCAGATCGTCCCCCACCTGGCCCGCCAAGTAGACAGTGCCGTTATGGGTGACGATCTGGCTCATGCGCTCATTGGTGAGCTGGCGCTGGATTGCCATGCTTGGAAATCTCCTGGTTGTTGCCGTAACGCGAAATATCGAGGCCTTCGGCGCTGATCTGTGGCTTCTTGCGCGCGATCAGGTCGGCCAGCAGGCGACCGGAACCACAGGCCATGGTCCAACCCAAGGTACCGTGACCGGTATTCAGGAACAGGTTGCGGTACGGGGTGGCGCCCACGATCGGGGTACCGTCCGGGGTGGCCGGGCGCAGGCCGGTCCAGAAGCTGGCCTGGCTCAGGTCGCCGCCGCGAGGATAAAGATCGTTGACGATCATCTCCAGGGTTTCGCGCCGACGCGGGTTCAGCGAAAGGTCGAAACCTGCGATTTCGGCCATGCCGCCCACACGAATGCGGTTGTCGAAACGGGTGATGGCGACCTTGTAGGTTTCGTCGAGAATGGTCGAGGTCGGGGCCATGTCCGCGTTGGTGATCGGTACGGTCAGCGAGTAGCCTTTGAGCGGGTAGACCGGCGCCCTGATGCCCAGCGGCTTGAGCATCTGCGGAGAATAGCTACCCAGGGCGAGGACATAGCGGTCGGCCGTTTCCAGCTTGCCGTCGATCCATACACCATTGATGCGGTCACCCGCGAAGTCCAGGCGCTGGATGTTCTGGTCGAAGCGGAACTCGACGCCCAGCTTGACCGCCATCTCGGCGAGCTTGGTAGTGAACAGCTGGCAGTCGCCGGTCTGGTCGTTCGGCAGGCGCAGGGCGCCGGCCAGGATGTCCTTCACACCGGCCAGGGCAGGTTCTACGCGGGCGATGCCGTCGCGGTCGAGCAGCTCGTAAGGCACGCCGGATTGTTCGAGGACAGCGATGTCCTTGGCGGCAGCGTCCACCTGAGCCTGGGTGCGGAACAGCTGGGTGGTGCCCAGGGAGCGGTTTTCGTAGGCAATGCCGGTTTCGGCGCGCAGTTCGTCGAGGCAGTCGCGGCTGTACTCGGACAGACGCACCATGCGCTCCTTGTTCACCGCATAGCGGTTGGCGGTGCAGTTGCGCAGCATCTGCGCCATCCACAGGTACTGGTCGACATCACCGGTGAGCTTGATGGCCAAAGGGGCGTGGCGCTCGAGCAGCCACTTGATGGCCTTGAGCGGCACACCTGGGGCAGCCCATGGAGAGGCATAGCCGGGCGAGATCTGGCCTGCGTTGGCAAAGCTGGTTTCCATGGCCACCGCTGGCTGGCGGTCGACCACCGTCACTTCGAAACCTTGCCGGGCCAGATAGTAGGCACTGGCGGTTCCGATCACACCGCTACCAAGTACCAGAACTCGCATTGTTTATCCCTCGCACGCGGCGCACCGCAGACTTTTGTTGAAATGGCTGGATTGGGCGCAGTATAGGGAGGAATAGCCAGTGCATTTCACTATATAAAAGCCTATATTTGGCGAGAATTCTCGGCAAAATCGCCTTTCACGGAGGGGCATCCCCTATGAGAACCCAGCACCAGACCAAGCGTGAACTGGACAAGATCGACCGCAATATTCTGCGTATCCTGCAGAACGACGGCCGTATCTCGTTCACTGAACTGGGCGAAAAGGTCGGCCTTTCCACTACCCCTTGCACCGAGCGGGTTCGCCGCCTGGAGCGCGAGGGGATCATCATGGGCTACAACGCCCGGCTCAATCCGCAGCACCTGAAGGGCAGCCTGCTGGTGTTCGTGGAGATCAGCCTGGACTACAAGTCCGGCGACACCTTCGAGGAGTTCCGCCGCGCCGTGCTCAAGCTGCCTCACGTGCTGGAGTGCCACCTGGTCTCCGGCGATTTTGACTACTTGGTGAAGGCGCGCATCTCGGAGATGGCCTCCTACCGCAAGCTGCTCGGCGACATCCTGCTCAAGCTGCCCCACGTGCGCGAGTCCAAGAGCTACATCGTGATGGAAGAAGTCAAAGAGAGCCTCTGCCTGCCGATTCCGGAGTGAAGCTCAGACCAATACCTGGCGGGTGGTGGCAATGAATTGATGCACCAGTTCCTCGGCCTGCGGCTCGATCATCTGCTCAGGCCCGCGCCCTCGCGGGCAGGCCAGGCGTGGCGTGGTGCCGAACAGGCGGCAGATCATCGGACGCTCTTGATAAACCGTGCAGCCATTGGGGCCCAGGTGCACACAGTCGAGGCGCTCAAGCGCGGCGTCTTGCTCGGCGCGGGACTTGCGCGGCAGGCGTGCCATCTCCTCGGCGGAGGTCGTGACCGGGCCGCAGCAGTCGTGACAACCCGGCTCGCACTCGAAGGACGGGATCAGTTCGCGCAGAAAATGGATCTTGTGGCTGTTGCAGGACATGGCGAGATAAGCAGCAGGAGAACGTGACGCGATTATAGGCCTGTTCGCAGGCAAACCTGCTCCCGCGCATCCAACCGGTGAGCGCAGGTTTACCCACGAACGAGGGCACAGCCCGCGCAGTTGCCCACCTTGCACCTGCGACTTATCCTCGCCCTTTCGCCTCAGCACCGGGAAACGACAGATGATCCACAGCGCGCAGCACGCCGCCTCCTATTACGCCGCCAGCAGCGTGCCGCATCCCGACTACCCAGCGCTCGAAGGCGAGCACAGCGCTGACGTCTGCGTCGTCGGCGGCGGCTATTCGGGCCTCAATACCGCCATTGAGCTGGCCGAGCGTGGTTTGTCCGTCATCCTGCTGGAAGCGCGCAAGATTGGCTGGGGTGCCAGCGGACGCAATGGCGGGCAATTGATCCGCGGCGTTGGCCATGGTCTGGAGCAATTCCTGCCCATCCTCGGCGAGCAAGGCGTACGCAACTTGAAACTCATGGGCCTGGAAGCAGTGGATATCGTCCGCGAGCGTGTCGAGCGCCATGCCATCGCCTGCGACCTGACCTGGGGCTACTGCGACCTGGCCAACAAACCGGGTGAACTGGAAGGCTTCGCCGAGGACGCCGAAGAACTGCGCAGCCTCGGCTATCGTCACGAACTGCGCCTGGTACCGGCCTCGGACATGCACAGCGTAGTGGGCTCGGACCGCTACGTGGGCGGGCTGATCGACATGGGTTCAGGCCATCTGCACCCGCTCAACCTGGCCTTGGGCGAAGCACGGGTCGCCGCCAGCCTGGGCGTGAAGCTGCACGAACAGTCTGAGGTGACGCGCATCGACTATGGCTCCCAGGTGCAGGTCCATACCGCCAAAGGGCGTGTGCGCGCCAGCACCCTGGTGCTGTGCTGCAACGCCTACCACAACGACCTGAATCGCGAGCTGGGCGGCAAGGTGCTGCCTGCCGGTAGCTACATCATTGCCACCGAGCCACTGGGCGAGGAACGTGCCCGCCAACTGTTGCCACAGAACATGGCGGTCTGCGATCAGCGAGTGGCGCTGGACTACTATCGCCTGTCCGCCGACCACCGCTTGCTGTTCGGCGGAGCCTGTCATTACTCCGGGCGCGACCCGAAGGACATCGCCGCCTACATGCGCCCCAAGATGCTCAAGGTATTTGCGCAACTGGCCGATGTGCGCATCGACTATCAATGGGGCGGCATGATCGGCATCGGCGCCAACCGCCTGCCGCAGATCGGGCGCCTGGCCAGCCAGCCGAACGTCTATTACGCCCAGGCGTACTCCGGCCACGGCGTGAACGCCACCCACCTGGCCGGGCGCCTGCTGGGTGAGGCCATCAGCGGCCAGCAGAGCGGTCGCTTCGACCTGTTCGCCCAGGTCCCTCACATCACCTTCCCCGGCGGCAGGCTGCTGCGTTCGCCGCTGCTGGCCTTGGGCATGCTCTGGCATCGACTCAAGGAGTTGGTCTGAATCCAGGCACTCCCCCCGCTCCCACAATAATTGCGGTTAGTCCTTCCAGAAGGGTTTACGCCCTTCTTCGCGAGCCTGCTCCCAGCTCAGTCCCACATCCTTCAGTTGGCTATCATCCAACTGCAACAAGACCCGGCGAGTGCGCCAGCGGTGCAGCATCAACCCCCAGCGTCCCAGCCCGGCCGGGGCGTTGTAGACCTTGGGCCGCAGGCCTTCTTCCAGTTCTTTAGCCAATAACTGCAAACGTACGTCGCTCACGCCGTCCATCGCCACGCTCTCCTGCTCTGATCGAACCCTGGAAAAAGCATGCCGTTTCGCGCCCTCGACAATACAGATCCAATAGCGGCTTATTATTCCCATACAGAATTGGCCGAAACAGGACTGAATGGCGTATTTTCCACCCATCTGTACCGGTCCTAGTCGCAGACGGTTCCAAGGAGTATGCCGTGACCCTTTACCTCAACCTTGCCGAACTGCTTGGCGCACGCATCGAACAAGGCCTGTACCGCCCCGGCCAGCGCCTGCCATCGGTGCGTGCCCTGAGCCTTGAGCATGGGGTCAGCCTGAGCACGGTGCAGCAGGCCTATCGTCTGCTCGAAGACAACGGTCTGGTCTCGCCGCGGCCCAAGTCTGGCTATTTCGTCGCCGAGGACCGCAGCCTTCCTGCGCTGCCCGCCATGAGCCGCACCGCCCAACGTCCGGTGGATATCTCGCAGTGGGACCAAGTGCTGGAACTGGTGCGCAGCACGCCGCAAAAAGGCGTGATCCAGCTCGGTCGCGGCATGCCCGACATCGACAGCCCGACCCTCAAGCCCCTGCTGCGAAGCCTGGCCCAGCTCAGCCGACGCCAGGACATGCCAGGCCTGTATTACGACAACATTCATGGCAACCTGGCCCTGCGCGAGCAGATCGCCCGGCTGATGCTCGACTCCGGCTGCCGCCTGGGCCCGGCCGACCTGGTGGTGACCACTGGCTGCCATGAGGCGTTGTCCACCAGCATCCGCGCCGTGTGTGAACCAGGGGATATCGTGGCCGTCGAAGCGCCCAGCTTCCACGGCGCCATGCAGACCCTCAAAGGCCTGGGCATGAAGGCCCTGGAGATTCCCACCGATCCACTCAGCGGCATCAGCCTGGAGGCCTTGGAACTGGCGCTGGAGCAGTGGCCCATCAAGCTCATCCAGCTCACCCCCAGCTGTAACAACCCACTGGGCTACATCATGCCCGAGGCGCGCAAGAAGGCCCTGCTGAACCTCGCCCAGCGCTACGACGTGGCAATTCTCGAAGACGATGTGTACGGCGACCTGGCCTACACCTACCCGCGGCCGCGGACCATCAAGTCGTTCGATGAAGACGGCCGCGTGTTGCTGTGCAGCTCTTTCTCCAAGACCCTGGCTCCGGGCCTGCGGGTCGGCTGGGTGGCGCCCGGACGCTACCTGGAGCGCGTGCTGCACATGAAGTACATCAGCACCGGCAGTACCGCCAGCCAGCCACAACTGGCCATCGCCGACTTCATCGAAGCCGGCCACTATCAGCCCCACGTGCGCCGCATGCGCAGCCAGTACCAACGCGGCCGCGACCAGATGAGCGACTGGGTGACACGGTACTTTCCGCCCGGCACGCGCGCCAGTCGGCCCCAAGGCGGGTTCATGCTGTGGGTTGAATTGCCGGAAAGTTTCGATACGCTGCGCCTGAATCGCGCTTTACTGGAGCAGGGGGTGCAGATTGCCGTCGGCAGTATCTTCTCGGCGTCGGGCAAGTACCGGCATTGCCTGCGCATGAACTTCGCCGCGCGGCCCACGCCCCAGATCGAAGCTGCGGTACGCAAAGTGGGTGAAACCGCCCTTCGTCTACTGGAAGCGGACGAAGACCCGGCGTAACTTTGCGCCGCCCTCCACGGTCCAAACCATAAAGCCTTTGCTGTACAGGACGTTCTTCACTTGAGACTCCAGCGAGCTCTGCCACTGTTGCTGGCGCTGCTGCTTGGCCTGTCGGGCTGCGCCAGCGTCAGTACGCCCCGCCAGGTCAGCCAGACGCTGCCGGCCAGCGAATCGGCGTTCGGCCGCTCCGTCCAGCGCCAGGCCGCGCCCTATGACGGGCGCTCGGGCTTTCGCCTGCTGCCCAACAGCAACGAGGCCTTTCGCGCCCGCGCCGAGCTGATCCGCAACGCCCAGGCGAGCATCGACCTGCAGTACTACATCGTCCACGACGGCTTGAGCACCCGCGCCCTGGTCCACGAGCTACTGCGCGCCGCCGACCGTGGCGTGCGCGTGCGCGTGCTGCTCGACGACACCACCAGCGACGGCCTCGACACCATGATGGGCACCCTCGCTGCCCATCCCAACATCCAGATCCGTGTGTTCAACCCCCTGCATCTGGGGCGCAGCACCGGCGCCACCCGCGCTGTAGGCCGGCTGTTCAACCTGTCGCGCCAGCATCGGCGCATGCACAACAAGCTGTTTTTGGTGGACAACAGCATGGCCATCGTCGGCGGTCGCAACCTGGGCGATGAATACTTCGACGCCGAGCCGAACCTCAACTTCACCGACATCGATCTGCTCGGCGTAGGCCCGGTGGCCGACCAGCTCGGCCACAGCTTCGACCAGTACTGGAACAGCGCCCTGAGCTTGCCGATCGGCGACTTTCTCTGGCGCCAGCCGGATGCCAACGACCTGCGGGCCAGCCGCAAGCGCCTGGAGATTTCACTGGCGCAAGCGCGGGTCAAGCACAAAGCCTTGTACGACCGCTTGATGGCCTACCAGTCCAATCCACGGCTGGACGCGTGGCGCAACGAGCTGATCTGGGCCCACAGCAAGGCCCTCTGGGATTCACCTAGCAAGGTACTGGCCCAAGGCGAGCCGGACCCACACCTGCTGATGACCCAGCAGTTGGCACCGGAGCTTGCCAATGTGCACCGCGAGCTGATCCTGGTATCGGCCTACTTCGTACCGGGCGAATCGGGCTTGCTGTACCTGACCGGCCGCGCCGATGCCGGTACGTCAGTCAAGCTGCTGACCAACTCCCTGGAAGCCACCGACGTCCCAGCGGTACATGGCGGCTATGCCCCCTATCGCCGCGCCCTGCTCGAGCACGGCGTGCAGCTGTACGAACTGCGCCGCCAACCCGGTGACCCGAGCGCTTACCGCAGCCTGCGCCTGTATGGCAGCTCGGATTCCAGTCTGCACAGCAAGGCCATCGTCTTCGACCGGCGCAAGACCTTCATCGGCTCGTTCAACTTCGACCCACGTTCGGTGCTGTGGAACACCGAGGTCGGCGTGCTGGTCGACAGCCCCGAGCTGGCCGAATACACCCGCGATCTTGCGGTGCAGGGCATGGCGCCAGCGCTGAGCTATCAGGCCAAACTGGTGGGGGACAAACTGGTGTGGGTAACCGAGGACAACGGCAAACGCCGCCTGCTCACCTCTGAGCCAGGCGGGCTGTGGCGGCGGTTCAATGCCTGGATCAGCAAGGCGGTGGGGCTGGAAAAAATGCTGTGAGCCGCCGCCCCGTTCGCAGGTGAACCCTGCCCCACAAGTCAAGCAGCGCTCTCCATGACAGCGCCGCACCTGTGGCCCGCGAATAGGCTACAAACTCACTATCAGGCCGAAGCAGGCTCGAAGGCGTCGCGCCGGCGGGTCAACACGACCAACCCCGCCGCACCTGCCGCCATCAGCCACGGCAGTGCATGGCCACTGATCCATTGGCTGCCGGCGCCAGCGATCAGCGGCCCTAGCAGGCAACCGATGCCCCACAGCTGCGCCACATGCGCGTTGGCGCGCACCAGCTCATCGTCCCGATAACGCTCGCCGATCAGCACCAGCGACAAGGTGAACAGTCCACCGGCACTGGCCCCGAACAACACCCAGACCGGCCAGATCGCAGATGTGTGCAAGGTCAGCGGAATGGCCAGACTCGAAACGAGCAGGGTCAAGGCGCAACCACTGAACAGCGTCCGCCGCGACATGTAGTCGGCCAGGGCCCCGATCGGCAGCTGCAGCACCGCATCGCCCACCACCACGGTACTGACCATGAACAACGCGATCTCGGCGGTGAACCCTTGCTGCAGGCAGTACACCGGCAGCAAGGTCAGGATCATCGCCTCGAAGGCGGCAAACAGCGCAATGGCCCAGGCGATCACCGGCAGACGCCGGCAAAACCCGAACAGGTCGCCGAAGGTGACGCTGCATGCCTCGGTGCTGGGTGCACCGCCGCGGCCCAGCAGCAGCAAGGGTGCGAACAGCAGCAGCGCTGTGGCGGCCCAGAATCCAAAGTCATCGTCCGAGCCCAAGAACCCCAGCACCAAGGGGCCGGCAAGCTGGCTCAGGGCATAGCTGCTGCCATACAGCGCCACCAACCGACCGCGCCACTGCTCGACCACCAGTTGGTTGATCCAGCTTTCACCCAGGATGAACACCACCGTCAGGGCCATGCCGATCACCAGGCGCAATGCCAGCCACAGCGCATAACTGGGTAGCACGGCTACAAGGCCGATCGATAACGCACCGCCCCACAGGCACAGGCGCATCGCCGCTGGCACACCGACCCAACCCGCCAGGCGGCTGGCCAGGCTGGCCCCGAGTAGCACACCGAGCGCGGGCATCGCGGCCATCACGCCGATGGCGAACCCACCGTAGCCCCAGCCCTCCAGGCGCAAGGACACCAGCGGCATGCTCACGCCGAGCGCAAGCCCGACACTGAGCACCGACGCCAGCACGGCAAAATAGGTTCCCCAACGCATGACAGCCTCCCAGGCAGATCTTGAACAGCAGAGACGACAAAGCCGGGACGGCAAGGGCCGGCCCGGCTAGTTGCTTGCAGGGCTGCTGCGCAGCCCATCGTGGGTAACCGCTCCTACGAATCCTGTGGGAGCGGGCTCATCCGCGAAAAGAGCCGCCTAGCGGCCCGCTGGATTACAGCTTGATCCAGGTCGCTTTCAGCTCGGTGTACTTCTCCAGGGCGTGCAGCGACTTGTCACGGCCGTTACCCGACTGCTTGAAGCCACCGAACGGCGCGGTCATGTCACCACCGTCGTACTGGTTGACCCACACGCTGCCGGCGCGCACGGCACGGGCGGTGTTGTGGGCCTTGGAGATGTCGGCGGTCCAGATGCCTGCGGCCAGGCCGTACGGGGTGTCGTTGGCAATCGCCACGGCTTCCTCGGCGGTGTCGAAGGTGATGACCGACAGCACAGGGCCGAAGATCTCTTCCTTGGCGATCTTCATGGCGTTGGTCACGCCGTCGAAGATGGTCGGCTCGACGTAAGTACCGCCGGTTTCTTCCAGAATACGCTTGCCGCCCGCGAGCAGCTTGGCGCCATCCTGGTGACCGGCGTCGATGTACGACAGCACGGTGTTCATTTGCTGGGTGTCCACCAGAGCACCGACGGTGGTCGACGGATCCAGCGGGTTGCCCGGCTTCCAGGCCTTCAGGGCCTCGACCACCATAGGCAAGAACTTGTCCTTGATCGAGCGCTCGACCAGCAGGCGCGAACCTGCGGTGCAGACTTCGCCCTGGTTGAAGGCGATGGCGCTGGCAGCGGCTTCGGCGGCGGCCTTGAGGTCAGGGGCGTCGGCGAAGACGATGTTCGGGCTCTTGCCGCCGGCTTCCAGCCAGACGCGCTTCATGTTCGACTCGCCCGCGTAGACCATCAGCTGCTTGGCGATCTTGGTCGAGCCGGTGAACACCAGGGTGTCGACGTCCATGTGCAGGGCCAGGGCCTTGCCCACGGTGTGGCCGTAGCCTGGCAGCACGTTCAGCACGCCTGCCGGGATGCCCGCTTCGATCGCCAGCTGGGCGATACGAATGGCCGTCAGCGGCGATTTTTCCGATGGCTTGAGGACGATGGAGTTACCAGTGGCCAGGGCCGGGCCGAGTTTCCAGCAGGCCATCAGCAGTGGGAAGTTCCACGGCACGATCGCGCCGACCACGCCCACAGGCTCGCGGGTCACCAGACCCAGCTGATCGTGCGGAGTCGGGGCGACTTCGTCGTAGACCTTGTCGATGGCTTCGGCAGTCCAGTGGATGGCATTGGCGGCACCTGGGACGTCGATGGTGGAGGAGTCACCGATCGGCTTGCCCATGTCCAGGGTTTCCAGCAGGGCCAGTTCTTCGACGTTCTTGCGCAGCAGGTCGGCGAAGCGGATCAGGGTAGCCTTGCGCTTGGCCGGAGCCTGGCGCGACCAGACGCCGGATTCGAACACGGCACGGGCATTTTCGACGGCGCGGTTGGCGTCGGCCAGATCGCAGCTGGCAACCTTGGCCAGGAAGCGTCCGTCCACCGGGCTCAGGCAGTCGAAGGTTTCACCGGATGCGGCATCGGTGTATTCGCCGTTGATGAAGGCGCGACCTTCGATCTTCAGTTGCTGGGCACGCTGTTCCCAATCCGCACGAGTCAGGGTGGTCATACGAAACTCCTCCTCTTGTTAAGGTGCAACGCCGTACTGAGGACATCACGGCGTGTCAATAATTCTGGCCGGGTGACAAGCGCACACTGGCACCCGACACCCTAAACCAGCCGGTGGAAACTATCAATATATTTGACACGAAAGGCCTAAACGCCTACTGATGTGCATTTTATTAAACAACAAAAGGGAATCACCATGAGCATCGGCACCATCATCGACTTCGCTCAGGCACTCACCGAGGCCGAACGCTACCGCCCTGCGGCGGAAAAAATCATCAAGGGCGAGCCCGACCAAGCGGTCTACAACCACTATTCCAGCCCCTGCGGCCAGTTCGCTGCGGGCGTGTGGGAAGGTGAGGTGGGCCAGTGGACGGTGAACTACACCGAGCACGAATACTGCGAGATCACACAGGGTGTCTCGGTACTGCGCGACCAACAGGGCAATGCCAAGACCCTGCGTACCGGCGATCGATTCGTGATCCCGGCCGGCTTCAAGGGCACCTGGGAAGTGCTGGAGCCCTGCCGCAAGATCTACGTCATGTTCGAACAGAAGTAAGAGTCGGACGTGAAGGGCATCATCGAAGGTTTCGCCTTCTGACCTGAACGCCGGACATAAAAAAACCCGCTTCCGAGGAAGCGGGTTTTTTTTAAGGTTGCCTGATCAATTACTTGATCTTGGCTTCCTTGTAGACCACGTGCTTGCGGACGACCGGATCGTATTTCTTGATCTCGATCTTGTCCGGCGTGGTGCGCTTGTTCTTGTCGGTGGTGTAGAAGTGGCCGGTACCGGCACTCGAAACCAGACGGATCAATTCACGCATGATGTTCTCCCTTAAACCTTGGCGCCAGCACGACGGATGTCGGCCAGAACGGCATCGATACCGCGCTTGTCGATGATACGCATGCCCTTGGCGGAAACGCGCAGACGCACGAAACGCTTCTCGGACTCAACCCAGAAACGGTGGTGCTGCAGGTTTGGCAGGAAACGACGACGGGTTTTGTTGTTTGCGTGGGAAATGTTGTTCCCGGTTACCGGACCCTTACCGGTAACTTGACAGACTCTCGACATGCCTCAGCCCTCTAAAACCACATGCCCAACCCGGCATGGGTTGGCCGCTTAATCTCTCAGTCTATGGCGCCAGGCGCCGTGTTTCCGGGGGTCCTATCGACCGAATCGGCTTGCGCGACAGACCGTGCCCCTAGAAAAGAGCGCTGCTTTATACCAGAAAGACTCGACCACAACAACAGAAGATACGCATCCTGATAGGGCCGAGCGCGCCCGGCCAGCATAGCGACAAGGCTGGCGTGCTGTCGACCGCTCGTCGCCGGGCAGGCGAAAAAGAAGGTGGCCATTTATCAATGCGCACACTAGGGTAGGACCTTTCCTCAACTGCACAGTCAGATGGGCCCCGGATCAGTCAAGGAGTCACCATGCGTGTCGCCGCCCTATCGTTGTTGTTCACCTCCCTGTTCGCCGCAGGCCTCGCCCAGGCGGCGCCCCTCTCCGTTTGCACCGAGGCCAGCCCCGAAGGCTTCGACGTCGTCCAGTACAACTCGCTGACGACCACCAACGCCTCGGCCGATGTGCTGATGAATCGTCTGGTGGAATTTGATGCCAGCCAGGGCAAGGTGGTGCCCAGCCTGGCTGAAAGCTGGACAGTGTCCGATGACGGCCTGATCTATGACTTCAAGCTGCGCAATGGCGTGAAATTCCATACCACATCCTGGTTCAAACCCAGCCGTGACTTGGACGCCGACGATGTGCTGTTCAGCTTCCAGCGCATGCTCTACCCCGCCCACGCCTGGCACAAGACAGCGCCTGGTGGGTACCCGCATGCCCAATCGCT
Source organism: Pseudomonas sp. HMSC08G10 (assembly GCF_001808425.1). Taxonomy (NCBI): domain Bacteria; kingdom Pseudomonadati; phylum Pseudomonadota; class Gammaproteobacteria; order Pseudomonadales; family Pseudomonadaceae; genus Pseudomonas; species Pseudomonas sp. HMSC08G10. The sequence continues at coordinate 366,508 of NZ_KV793298.1, forward strand.
GCAGCTGGCCAGCCTGATCAAGCTGATCGAAGCGCCGGAACCGCACACGGTACGCTTCACCCTGACCCACCCGGACGCCACCTTCCTGGCGACCCTGAGCATGGGTTTCGCCTCGATCTATTCCGCCGAGTATGCCGATAAGCTGCTCAAGGCCGGCACCCCGGAAAAGCTCAACAGCCAGCCGGTCGGCACCGGACCGTTCGTGTTCCAGCGTTTCCAGAAGGACGCGGTGGTGCGCTATCGCGCCAACCCCGACTATTTCGCGGGCAAGCCCGCTGTCGACCCGCTGATCTACGCCATCACCCCAGACGCCAACGTACGCCTGCAGAAACTCAAACGCGGCGAATGCCAGGTGGCCCTCTCGCCCAAACCATTGGATATCACCGAAGCTGGCAAGGACGGTAATCTCAAGACCGCAAGTGTCCCGGCGTTCATGACGGCGTTCGTCGCCATCAACAGCCAGCACCCACCGCTGGACAAATCCGAGGTGCGCCAGGCCATCAACCTGGCCTTCGACAAGTCCGCCTATCTCAAGGCCGTGTTCGAAGGCACCGCCATCGCGGCCAATGGCCCCTACCCGCCCAATACCTGGAGCTACGCCAAGGACCTGCCCGGCTATGCCATGGACCTTAAAAAAGCCAAGGCGCTGTTGGCCAAGGCAGGGCTTGCGGACGGTTTTGCCACGACGATCTGGACCCGCCCCTCAGGCAGCCTGCTCAATCCCAACCCGAGCCTGGGCGCGCAGATGCTCCAGGCGGATCTTGCGAAGATCGGCATCAAGGCCGAGATCCGCGTGATCGAATGGGGCGAGCTGATCCGCCGGGCCAAGGCTGGCGAGCATGATCTGCTGTTCATGGGCTGGGCCGGCGACAACGGTGATCCGGACAACTTCCTCACCCCGCAGTTTTCCTGCGCGGCGGTCAAGTCCGGCACCAACTTCGCGCGTTTTTGCGATAACCGCCTGGATCAGCTGATCAGCGCCGGTCGCACCACTAACGACCAGAGCGTGCGCAGCCGTTTGTATCAACAGGCGCAGACGCTGATCCAGCAGCAGGCACTGTGGTTGCCACTGGCCCACCCGACTGCAGCCACGCTGCTGCGCCAGGGTGTGGAGGGTTACCAAGTGAGCCCGTTCGGGCGATTGGATTTCAGCAAGGTTTCCGTCACGCGCTAAGTCATTGGCCGGGGCGCTTTGCGCCCCATCGCTGGCTATAAAGCAGCTTTAGGCCTCGAACCACCCCTGCTCGATCATCGACAGCGGCTCACCGTCCCCGACGATGACATGATCGAGCACCCGCACATCGATCAATGCCAATGCCCGTTTGAGCACCAGCGTCATGTGCACGTCATCCTCGCTGGGCTCGCTATGGCCTGAGGGATGGTTGTGGCACAGGATCAGGGCGGCGGCGTTGTGCAACAGCGAGCGCCGCACCACCTCACGCGGGTAGACGCTCGCCCGGTTGATCGTCCCCCTGAACAGGACCTCGAACGCCAGCGGCCTGTGCTTGGTGTCCAGAAACAGACAGCCGAACACTTCGCTAGCTTCGTGACGCAGCCTGGACTTCAGATAACGCCGCACAGACGCCGGGTTCTCCAGAACGGCTTCACGGGAGATGGATTCATCCAGATAACGTCTGCCGATCTCCAACAACGCTTGCAGCTGCGCATATTTCACCAACCCCAGGCCCGGTTCGCGCAGCACAGCATCGCGGTCTGCCTCGAGAAACTGCCTGAGTCCGCCGAAGCGCATCAAAAGCCCTCGCGACAGGTCCAGCACATTTCGCCCGGCAACTCCCGAGCCCAGCAGCACAGCGAGCAATTCAGCGTCCGACAGCACGGCCGCACCGCGCTGCAACAGCTTCTCCCGTGGCCGCTCGTCCGCTGGCCATTCCCTGATGTTCATACCCCTCCTTGCGTGTTACTGCGGTGCGTTTAGGCCCTGTGTTAATCTATCCCGCTCCGTAGATGCGACGATCTGCCGCAGGCAGCAGTCGTCGTCGCCCGCTTTCACTGGAAAAAGGCAAGCCTATGCAGCGGCTGTATCGCAAGCGCATCGTTCTCGGCGTGGGTGGCGGCATCGCCGCCTACAAGAGCGCCGAGCTGATTCGCCGACTCCTGGAACACGGCGCGCAGGTGCGCGTTGTCATGACCCGCGGTGGTGCCGAGTTCATCACGCCACTGACCCTGCAGGCACTGTCAGGCCACCCGGTGCACATGGACCTGCTCGACCCCGCCGCGGAAGCTGCGATGGGGCACATCGAACTGGCCAAGTGGGCCGACCTGGTGCTGATCGCCCCAGCCACCGCCGATCTCATGGCACGCCTGGCACAAGGCATGGCCGATGACCTGCTGACCACCCTGGTACTGGCTACCGATGCCACTGTTGCCGTGGCGCCAGCCATGAACCAGGCCATGTGGCGCGACCCGGCCACCCAGGCCAACCTCGAACTGCTCAAGAGCCGCGGCATCCAGGTATTCGGCCCGGCCTCCGGCAGCCAGGCCTGTGGCGACGTTGGCCTTGGTCGCATGCTCGAAGCCACGGATCTGGCCTGGTGCGCAGCCGAAAGCTTCAAGCGCCAGTCGCTGACCGGCAAGCATGTGCTGATCACCGCCGGCCCCACCCAGGAAAACATCGACCCGGTGCGCTACATCACCAATCATAGCTCCGGGAAGATGGGCTTCGCCCTGGCCGAGGCGGCTGCCGAAGCCGGGGCTCGGGTGACCCTCGTCACAGGCCCCGTGCACCTAGCGACGCCCGATCGCGTCAACCGGATCGACGTGGTGAGCGCGCGGGACATGCTCGCGGCCTGCGAGGCCGCCATGCCCTGCGACTTGTTCATCGCCTCGGCAGCGGTCGCGGACTACCGCCCGGAAGTCGTTGCCCCGCAAAAGCTCAAGAAAGACCCTACGACCGGCGACGGCATGCTGCTGCAGATGGTGCGCAATCCAGATATCCTTGCGACCATCGCTGGCCGCACCGATCGTCCGTTCAGCGTCGGCTTCGCCGCCGAGACCGAACACCTGCTCGATTACGCCACGCGCAAGCTCAAGGACAAGAACCTCGACCTGATCGTCGCCAATGATGTGGCCAACCCCAGCATCGGCTTCAACAGCGAGGAAAACGCCCTGACCGTCATCGACCGCCAGCAGCACCAGACCCTCTTCGCGCAGACCAGCAAGGGCAAGATCGCCCGACAACTGGTCGCCTTCATCGCCGAACGGCTCAACCAGGTTCAATAAGTTACATGCACGCTCTTCAAGCCAAGATCCTCGACCCTCGCCTGGGCAATGATTTCCCTCTGCCGCAATATGCCACCCCCGGCTCCGCCGGCCTGGACCTGCGCGCCATGCTCAAGGAAGACACTGTCCTGGAGCCGGGCCAGACCCTGCTGATTCCCACTGGCCTGTCGGTATATATCGGCGACCCGGGCCTGGCCGCAATGATCCTTCCGCGCTCGGGCCTGGGCCACAAGCACGGCATCGTGCTGGGCAACCTGGTCGGCCTGATCGACTCGGACTACCAGGGCGAGCTGATGGTCTCCTGCTGGAACCGCGGCCAGACGCCCTTCACCATCGCCATCGGCGAGCGTATCGCGCAGCTGGTGCTGGTGCCTGTGGTGCAGGCGCATTTCGAGATCGTCGAGTCCTTCGACGAGAGCCAGCGCGGGGCTGGCGGCTTCGGTCACTCCGGCAGCCACTGAGACCGCTTGACGACCGTTGGGCCATGGATGGCGAACTCTCTGGCCAAAGCATCGTCCAAGCGTTCAGTTTGCGCCTGCCCAGAAGCCTTTGATTATTGGAGCACCCAGAGATGAACGACATGGCCCACCTGGTACCCGCACTGCCCGAGAGCATCTTCCGTGCCTACGACATCCGTGGCGTTGTCGGCAAAACACTGACCGGCGAGACTGCCTATTGGATCGGCCGTGCCATCGGCGCCCAAACCCTCGCCCAGGGCGAGCCGCAGATCTCGGTTGGTCGCGATGGCCGCCTGTCCGGACCGATGCTGGTCGAGCAGCTGATCAAGGGCCTGGTCGACGCCGGTTGCCAGGTCAGCGACGTCGGCCTGGTCCCAACTCCAGCGCTGTACTACGCCGCCAATGTGCTGGCCGGCAAGTCCGGTGTGATGCTTACCGGCAGCCACAATCCGCCTGACTACAACGGCTTCAAGATCGTCATCGCTGGCGACACCTTGGCCAACGAACAGATCCAAGCCCTGCTGACCCGCCTGAAAACCAACGACCTGAGCCGTGGCGAGGGCCGCGTCGAACGTGTCGAGATCCTGGAGCGTTACTTCCAGCAGATCGTCGGCGACGTGAAGCTGGCCAAGAAACTCAAGGTGGTGGTGGACTGCGGCAATGGCGCCGCTGGCGTCATCGCGCCACAACTGATCGAGGCCTTGGGCTGCGACGTCATCCCGCTGTTCTGCGACGTCGACGGTAACTTCCCCAACCATCACCCGGACCCGGGCAAGCCAGAAAACCTCGAGGATCTGATCGCCAAGGTCAAGGAAACCGGCGCCGACATCGGCCTGGCCTTCGACGGTGACGGCGACCGCGTGGGCGTAGTGACCAATACCGGCACCATCGTCTATCCAGACCGCCTGCTGATGCTCTTCGCCCAGGACGTGCTGTCGCGCAACCCCGGTGCCGAAATCATCTTCGACGTCAAATGCACCCGTCGCCTGACACCGCTGATCGAACAGCACGGCGGTCGCGCCCTGATGTGGAAGACCGGGCACTCGCTGATCAAGAAGAAGATGAAACAGACCGGTTCTCTGCTGGCCGGCGAGATGAGCGGACACATCTTCATCAAGGAACGCTGGTACGGTTTCGACGACGGCATCTACAGCGCCGCACGCCTGCTGGAAATCCTCAGCAAGGCCGACCAGGACGCCGAAAGCCTGTTCGCGGCGTTCCCGAACGATATTTCGACGCCGGAAATCAACATTGATGTGACCGACGAGAGTAAATTCAGCATCATTGATGCACTGCAACGCGACGCCGACTGGGGCGATGCCAACCTCACCACCATCGACGGTGTGCGGGTCGACTACGCCCAAGGCTGGGGCCTGGTTCGCGCTTCCAACACCACCCCGGTGCTGGTGCTGCGCTTCGAGGCCGAAAGCGATGCCGAGCTCAAACGTATCCAGGCTGTCTTGCGCACGCAGTTGCTGCGTGTCGATCCAGCCCTGCAACTGCCGTTCTGACCGACTATCCGTTCCTTACCTGGAGCCCTGCATGACCCTCGATCGCGATGCCGCTTCCCATGTAGCCGAGGTTTTGTCCGAAGCACTGCCTTACATTCGCCGCTTTGTCGGCAAGACCCTGGTGATCAAGTACGGCGGCAACGCGATGGAGAGCGAAGAGCTCAAGACCGGCTTTGCCCGGGACATCGTGTTGATGAAGGCCGTGGGCATCAACCCGGTGGTCGTGCATGGCGGCGGCCCGCAGATCGGTGATTTGCTCAAGCGTCTCTCGATCGAGAGCCACTTCATCGACGGCATGCGAGTCACCGATTCGGCCACCATGGATGTGGTGGAGATGGTTCTGGGCGGTCAGGTAAACAAAGACATCGTCAACCTGATCAACCGACACGGCGGCAGCGCCATCGGCCTGACCGGCAAAGATGCTGAATTGATCCGCGCCAAGAAGCTCACCGTCACCCGCCAGACACCGGAGATGACCCAACCGGAAATCATCGACATCGGCCATGTGGGTGAAGTGGTGAGCGTCAATACCGACCTGCTGAACATGCTGGTCAAAGGCGACTTCATTCCAGTGATCGCACCGATCGGCGTGGGTGAGAACGGCGAATCGTACAACATCAACGCCGACTTGGTGGCCGGCAAGGTAGCCGAGGCGCTCAAGGCCGAGAAGCTGATGCTGCTGACCAATATCGCAGGCCTGATGGACAAGCAGGGCACCGTCCTGACGGGACTGACCACCGAGCAGGTCAACGAGCTGATCGCCGATGGCACCATCTACGGCGGCATGCTGCCGAAGATCAAATGTGCTTTGGAGGCAGTGCAAGGTGGGGTGAACAGCTCGCACATCATCGATGGTCGCGTACCGAATGCCGTGCTGCTGGAGATCTTCACCGACAGCGGCGTGGGCACATTGATCACCAACACCAAGCGTCACTGACCACTTGGTCTGTCAGATGGCTCTTACCATCTGGCGTCGATTCACGGAAAAAGGCGACCTCTAGGGTCGCCTTTTTTTATTCATCCTCACCGCACCCGCGCTTTAAGCTCCCGCCGCACATAAAGTTTTTCTGCTTGGCGCCGAAAAGGTAATAGCATAGCGCCATCGTTTTACTTTCTAATGGAGATATCGCGTGAGATACGCATCACAAGGACTCGTGCTGGTAGCCGCTCTGGCTATCGGGTCCCTTTCCGGCTGCGCAACCGAAACCTCCACGGCAGTTGCCGTGCAGCAGGTAGAAAGCGTCAATCGTCCTTACAGCGGCCTTCGGGCGCCGATCGCCGTGGGTAAATTCGACAATCGCTCCAGCTACATGCGCGGCATCTTCTCCGACGGCGTTGACCGCTTGGGCGGCCAAGCCAAAACCATTTTGATCACCCATTTGCAGCAGACCAATCGCTTCAATGTGCTCGACCGCGACAATATGGGCGAGATCCAGCAAGAAGCGGCGATCAAGGGCCAAGCCCAGCGTCTCAAGGGCGCCGACTACGTGGTGACAGGCGATGTAACCGAGTTCGGCCGCAAAGAGGTCGGCGATCACCAGCTGTTCGGCATCCTGGGCCGCGGCAAGACCCAGATTGCCTATGCCAAGGTTGCACTGAACATCGTCAACATCAGTACCTCCGAGGTGGTCTATTCAAGTCAGGGTGCAGGCGAATATGCACTCTCCAACCGCGAGATCATCGGCTTCGGCGGCACCGCCAGCTATGACTCCACCCTCAACGGCAAAGTCCTCGACCTGGCCATGCGCGAAGCCGTGAACAAACTGGTCAATGCCGTGGAAAGCGGCCAATGGAAGCCACAAGCGCAGTAAGTGGATAGAACAAGGAAGAAGTTACATGACGACCTCACTCTCGGCCTGGCGCGCAGTCGCCGCGCTCTTGCTTGGCTGCACCCTGCTGGCAGGTTGCAGCGGCCAAAAGTCCTTGTACCAATGGGAGAGCTACCAACCCCAGGTATATGAGTACTTCAAAGGTGAGTCCTCGAAAGAGGAACAGGCCATCGCCCTTGAGCGTGACCTCGAAAAGATCAAAGCCAAGAACGGCGCGGTCCCGCCCGGCTATCACGCCCAACTTGGGCTGCTCTATTCCAGCCTGGGCAAGGACGATCAGATGATCCAGCAGTTGCGCACCGAAAAGGCACTGTTCCCTGAATCGGCGCCGTACATGGACTTTCTGATGAACAATGCCAGCAAGGGAACCAAGCAATGATCAGTCGCCTCACCCAACTGCTCGTGAGCGTCTGCGTGCTGGCGCTGCTCACCGGCTGCGCCGAGCGCAAGACCATCGATTACACTGCCTATAAACAAAGTCGCCCCAAATCGATCCTGATCCTGCCGCCGCTGAACGAGTCCCCGGATGTCAAAGCCACCTACAGCATGCTGTCCCAGGTGACCTATCCGCTGGCTGAGGCAGGCTACTACGTAATGCCCGTGGCACTGGTTGACGAAACCTTCCGCCAGAACGGCCTGAGCACACCCGCCGATATCCATCAGCTGCCGCCCAACAAGCTGCATGAGATTTTTGGTGCGGATGCAGGCCTGTATGTCACCGTCAGCGATTACGGTACGCGCTATATGGTGCTCAGCAGCGCAACTGTCGTCACCGCCAGCGCCAAACTGGTGGACCTCAAGAGCGGAACCACCTTGTGGACGGGTAGCGCCAGCGCCTCGAGCGAAGAAGGTCGGCAGAATCAAGGTGGCCTGATTGGCATGCTGGTCACTGCAGCGATCAACCAGATCATCAGCAACGTACAAGATGATGCGGGCTACCCGATCGCTGGCATCACCAGCAGTCGTTTGCTCACGCCCCAGCCCAACGGCGGAATCCTCTATGGCCCCCGCTCGCCGAAGTACGGCACGGACTGAGCGCAGCCGCTATTGCGGCGGTTCGCCGCGAACGAGGCCTGAATAGCCTGCACAAAAAAAGGCGACCCTCTCACGAAGGTCGCCTTTTTCATTGCAACGCGGGGCGTCAGATCCCGTATTGCGCCCGATAGGCTTCGACAGCAGGCAGGTGCTGCTTGAGCTGTGGGTCATCGGCCAGGAACTCCAGCACCTGGGTCAGCGAAACGATGCTGACCACCGGGATGCCGAAGTCGCGCTCGACTTCCTGGATCGCCGACAGCTCGCCATTGCCACGCTCTTCGCGGTTCAGCGCGATCAGAACGCCAGCGGCCTTGGCCTTCTGCGCGTTGATGATCTGCATCACTTCGCGGATAGCGGTGCCAGCGGTGATCACGTCGTCGATGATCAGCACGTCACCGGCCAGCGGGGCGCCGACCAGGCTGCCGCCTTCGCCGTGATCCTTGGCTTCCTTGCGGTTGAAGCACCATGGCACATCGAGCTGGTGTTGCTCGGCCAGCGCCACCGCAGTGGCTGCCGCCAGGGGAATACCCTTGTAGGCGGGGCCGAACAGCACATCGAACGGGATCTTGCTGTCGACGATGGCCGCCGCGTAGCAACGCCCCAGTTGCGCCAGTGCAGAACCGGTATTGAACAGGCCGGCATTGAAGAAGTACGGGCTGGTACGCCCCGATTTCAGGGTGAACTCACCGAAGCGCAGAACCCCGCGATCGATGGCAAAACGAATGAAGTCGCGCTGATACGGCTGCATGAAGAGTCCCGGACACCACGGATTTAGCTAAATGAGTTGAGCTCGGGTATCATACACGCACGAGATTTTTGGGGCCATTTATGCGGATCATCAGTGTGAACGTGAATGGCATTCAGGCTGCAGCCGAGCGTGGATTGCTCAGCTGGCTGCAAGCCCAGAATGCCGACGTCATCTGCCTTCAGGATACCCGCGCCTCGGCCTTTGAACTCGACGACCCAGCTTTCCAGCTCGATGGCTATTTCCTTTACGCCTGCGACGCGGAGGTGCCAGCCCAAGGTGGCGTGGCACTGTACTCGCGGATGCAGCCCAAGGCAGTCATCACCGGCCTGGGCTTCGAGACAGCCGACCGTTACGGGCGTTACCTGCAAGCGGATTTCGACAAGGTAAGTATTGCCACCCTGCTGCTGCCTTCGGGCATGAACGGCGACGAGGACTTGAACCAGAAGTTCAAGTTGATGGACGACTTCGCCCGCTACCTGGACAAGCAGCGTCGCAAGCGTCGCGAGTACATCTACTGCGGCTCGCTGTACGTGGCGCAACAGAAGCTGGACATCAAGAACTGGCGCGACAGCCAGCAGTCGCCAGGCTTCCTGCCACCGGAGCGTGCGTGGATGGACGCAATCGTTGGCGACATGGGTTACGTCGACGCCCTGCGCGAAGTCAGTCGCGAAGGTGACCAGTACAGCTGGTGGCCGGACAACGAGCAGGCCGAAATGCTTAACCTGGGTTATCGGTTTGATTACCAGATCCTTACCCCAGGCCTGCGCCGTTTCGTGCGCAACGCACGCCTGCCACGCCAACCGCGCTTCTCCCAGCATGCGCCACTGATCGTGGACTACGACTGGACACTGACGATCTAAGTCAGTCTGCCGCCCATTCGCGGGTTTACCCGCGAATGGGCCTCAAAAAACCTACTTGATCGGCCGCCAGATCAGCGGATAGCGATAAGGCTTGCCCTCGTTGGCCCTGACCCCCGCAAGGATAGCCAGGACCAGCACCGCTACCGTCAGGATGGCGAAGAGCACGATCCCCACCAAAACGAACATCAGCAGGAAGCAGATGAACCCTGCGATGGTCACGCTGATCTGGAAGTTCAGTGCCTCCTTGCCCTGCGCGTCGATGAACGGATCCAGCTCACGCTTCCAGATCCACATCACCAGCGGGCCCAGCAGGTGCCCAAGGGGCACCACCAGGCCCAGCAGCGCCGAGAGATGACAGAACATCGCCCATTGCCGGATCTCGGCGTTGGGTGGGGCGACCGGCAGGTCGTCAGGCTCGTTCATGTTCCACACCTCCTTGGCAGCCAGGTCAGTCGGCCAGCGACGCGTTCTGCAGTTCGAAGATCTCGGTCATGCCCTTTTGGGCGAGGGCCAGCATGGCGTTGAAGTCTTCAGGCTGGAACGGAGCGCCTTCGGCGGTGCCCTGGACCTCGATGAAGCCACCGGCGCTGGTCATGACCACGTTCAGGTCGGTCTCGGCGGCGGAGTCTTCCAAATAGTCCAGGTCGAGCACGGCCTCGCCCTGATACATGCCCACCGACACAGCGGCGATCATGTGCTTGAGCGGGTTGCCACCCTTGAGACCACCACGCTTCTTGATCACGGCCAGGGCGTCGCACAGGGCGACCATGGCACCGGTGATCGACGCGGTGCGGGTGCCGCCATCGGCCTGGATCACGTCGCAGTCGACGTACAGGGTGACGTCGCCCAGCTTGCTCATGTCCAGCGCGGCGCGCAGGGAGCGACCGATCAGACGCTGGATCTCCAGGGTACGACCACCCTGCTTGCCACGGCTCGCCTCGCGCTGATTACGCTCGCCGGTGGAACGCGGCAGCATGCCGTACTCGGCGGTCAGCCAACCCTGGCCCTGGCCCTTGAGGAAGCGGGGAACACCATTTTCGACGCTGACCGTGCAGACGACCTTGGTGTCGCCGAACTCGACCAGTACCGACCCCTCGGCGTGCTTGGTGTAGTTGCGGGTGATGCGGATCGAGCGGAGCTGATCGGCGGCGCGACCACTTGGACGTTTCATCTGGGATACCTGTACCGGGACTTGAATCTGGCGAGCATTATAAGGCCCGTCGCCCTGTGAGGACATGCCTATTGTCGCGCGCCGGGGCAGCCTGTCGTCTTTTCCCACCGGCCTTGCAGGCGCTCTGTAGCATGGGTGGATTGGGCGCCCGCACCGCACTGCGTTACAATCCCACGCCTTGGCCGAAAGGCTTTCCCGTTCATTCAGACTTAGCGAGGTACTCACCATGGTGCACAGCATGACCGCTTTTGCTCGCGTCGAGCGCGCTGGCAGCCAAGGCACCCTGGCCTGGGAACTGCGCTCGGTCAACCACCGCTACCTGGAGCCTCACCTGCGCTTGCCCGAGGCCCTGCGCGATCTGGAAGGCGCGGTGCGCGAAGGCCTGCGCCAAGGCCTGTCGCGCGGCAAGGTCGAATGCACCCTGCGCCTGAGCGAAGACAACGCCGGCAAGCCCCTTCAAGTCGACCGTGAGCGCGCGGCGCAACTGGTCGCCGCCGCCGAGACCGTCGCCGGTCTGATCAAGCAGCCCGCACCGCTGAACCCGCTCGAAGTCCTGGCCTGGCCCGGCGTGCTGGTGGCCGACGCCAGCGACCCTCAGGCGCTCAATGCCGAGGCCATGGCGCTGTTCAACGAGGCGCTCGCCGAGCTCAAGGCCGGCCGCCAGCGTGAAGGCCTGGAGCTGGCCCGCCTGATCAACGAGCGTCTGGACGGCATGACCGCAGAGGTCACCACCTTGCGCGCTCTGGTGCCTCAAATGCTGGCGGCCCAACGCCAGCGCATCCTCGACCGCTTCAATGACCTGCAGGCCGAACTCGACCCGCAGCGCCTGGAACAGGAGATGGTGTTGCTGGCCCAGAAAAGCGACGTGGCCGAAGAGCTGGACCGCCTCAGCACGCACATCACTGAAGTCCGGCGCGTACTCAAGTCCGGCGGCGCGGCCGGCCGGCGCCTGGACTTCCTGATGCAGGAGCTCAACCGCGAGGCCAACACCCTGGGCTCCAAGGCATTCGACCCGCGCAGCACCCAGGCGGCGGTCAACCTCAAGGTGTTGATCGAACAGATGCGTGAACAAGTACAGAACATCGAGTAAGGCCACCCCCACCATGAACCACAGCAGCGGCACCCTCTACATCGTCTCGGCCCCGTCCGGCGCCGGCAAGACCAGCCTGGTCACGGCACTGATCAAGGACGACCCACGCATCAGCGTCTCGGTTTCGCACACCACGCGCAACAAGCGCCCGGGTGAAGAACACGGCGTGAATTACCACTTCGTCAGCCATGACGAGTTCAAGGCCCTGATCGAGCGTAACGACTTCCTCGAGCATGCCGAAGTGTTCGGCAACTTCTACGGCACATCGCGCAGTGCGCTGCAAGAGGCCCTGGACCAGGGCCAGGACCTGATCCTGGAAATCGACTGGCAAGGCGCCCAGCAGGTACGCAAGCTGATGCCACAGGCGCTTTCGGTGTTCATCCTTCCGCCGAGCCAGCAGGCACTGCGCCAGCGCCTGGACAACCGCGGCCAGGACAGCGAAGAAATTATCGAAGGCCGCATGAAGGAAGCGGTCAGCGAAATGGTGCACTACGACGAGTACGACTACGTCATCATCAACGATGACTTCGCCGTTGCATTGGAAGACCTCAAGGCCGTGTTCCGTGCGAACCGCGATGGTGACTCGCTGGCCACAGAACGCGCCGAGGCGCTCAAGCTGCACAAGCAACAGCAACGCCATGGAGCGCTGCTCAAGCAATTGATCGGCTGAAATCAAAAAGGGGCTGCGTTCGCAGCCCCTTTTCTTTCGTTACTCCTGCAGTTGCAGGTTGGCCTGCTGGCGCAACGTTGCGCCCAGGAAGTAGGCCGGTGCGCGCCAGCGCGACAGCACCATCAACACGATCCCCAGTGCCGAGATGATTGCCGCGATCACGAACACCAAGCCAAGACCGGCAACGTGAGAACCGCTGCCGAAATCCGGCGAGGCGCTGTCGATCGCCGTGCGCACGAAGATGATCGACAGGATCACACCACCCACCAGCGGGCACAGGCCGCGCATGAAGAAGTGGCGCAGGCTGCCGAACAGACTGTGGCGGAAGTACCAGACACAGGCATAGGCCGTCAGCGAGTAGTAGAAGCAGATCATCATGCCCAGGGCAGTGATGGTATCGGCCAGCACGTTCTCGCTCAGGGTGCGCATGGTCACGTAGAACAGACCAGCAGCAACGCCGGCGCAGATGGTCGCGTAGCGCGGCGTCTGCGAACGCGGGCAGACGCTGGCAAAACGTTGTGGCACGGCGCCGTAGTAGCCCATCGCGAGCAGGGTCCGCGCCGGCGACACGAAGGTCGACTGCAAGGACGCAGCAGTGCTCGCCAATACGGCAATGGACATCAGGATCGCCAGCGGCCCCATGACCGGACCGGCCAGGTGCGCAAAGACGTTCTCCTGGATACGCGGGTTACCCAGACCCAGGCCGACATCACTGATCCCGGCGAACTGCAGGGTGGCGATGGCGGTGACCAGGTAGAGACCAAGGATCAGCAATACCGTCCAGGTGGCAGCCTTGCCCGGGACTTCGTCACTGCCTATCGACTCTTCGCTCACGGTCAGGCAAACGTCCCAGCCCCAGAAGATGAAGATCGACAACGACAGACCTGCGGCGAATGCCGAGAAAGACTCCACGCCAAACGGGTTGAACCAGGCCAGATCGAATGCCAACGGTGGCGGTGCGGTGGTCTCGCTGAAGGCGGCGAACGCAAAGCCGATCAACACCAGCAACTGCAAGGCCACCAGGCCGTATTGCACGGTCATCGTGGTGCCCATGCCACGGCAGCAGATCCACACCGCAAGGGCGATGAACACACAACAGGTGGTGATGTTCACCAACAAGTTGTCCGCCAATGCCGCCAGCTCCTGCTGACCGGTGATCTGTGCAATGAACAGATAGAAGAAATCGACGGCCACACCCGCCAGGTTGGACAACACGATGGTTGTGGCCACGACCAGCCCCCAGCCACCGATCCAGCCGATCATTGGCCCGAAAGCACGCGCCGACCACGTAAAGGAAGTGCCGCTGTCCGGCTCCGCGGCATTGAGCTCGCGATAACCCAGCGCGACCAGCAGCATGGGCAGGAAGCCGACGATGAAAACAGCGGGAAGGTGGGCGCCCACCTCACGCACGGTGGGGCCAAGGGCGCCGGTCAGGGTATAGACAGGTGCAATCGTGGAGATGCCCAGCACCACGCTGGCCAGCAGGCCCAAACGGCCTTTTGCCAGGCCTTTGCTGGCGCGCTGGGTGTTGCCTGCATCGGTCGCCACATCGGGTGGGCGGCCGGCTTCGGTGTATTCGCTCATGAGTCTTTGCCGTAACTATTGGTATTGTTTTCACGGACCTTGCGAACAAGGCCCGCTTTCACTCATTGAAAGCTGTTGCAGGGAGCGGGTCATCCAAGACCTTCGGGTAACGTCAGAGTGTTTTCTGGCGCGAACCCTCCCGTGCAGCATGGGCAATGCAGGCCTCGCGGAATGCCTGGAACAGGCGCCGGGAGACCGGGTTTTCGGCGAAACGCCATTCCGGGTGCCACTGCACGCCGAGAACGAAGCCCGGCGCATCAGGCATGGACACCGCTTCGATCAGGCCATCCGGGGCCCGTGCCTCGACGCGCAGGCCAGGGGCCAAACGGTCGATGCCCTGGCTGTGCAGCGAGTTGACCTCGAACTGCGCAGCCAGGCCCAAGCGCTCGAACAGCCCTCCCGGCGCAACGCCGACGGGGTGTCGAGGGCTGTATTGCACCTCAAGCGGTGCATCCTCAGGTTCTCGGTGATCCAGGTAGCCGGGCAGTTCCTGCACGCGCTGGTGCAGGGTGCCGCCGAGGGCGACGTTCAACTCCTGGAAACCACGGCAGATACAGAACACCGGTATACCGGCGGCAATGGCTGCCTGCAGCAACGGCAAGGTCAGACGGTCACGCGCGGTGTCGTGCCGGGTCCCTTCCGCGCTGGGGGCGCCATTGTAATGATGCGGCTCGACATTAGAAGGCGAGCCGGTAAAAAGAATGCCATCGAGCCGAGCGAGCAGCGCCTGTGTGTCGCTGCCACCGTCACGGGCCGGCAATATCAACGGAAGCCCCGCAAAGCCGGCCGCCTCCACGTACTTGTCGCCCACAGTGTGCGACGAGTTTTTCCCCACCTGCTGGCGGCAGGCGCTGACACCGATCAGAGGGACCGCATTTGCGCTCATGGGCTTATACCGTGTGCAGGTACCAGTTGTACTCGAGGTCGGAGATCGACACTTCGAACTCGGCCAGCTCGCTTTCCTTGCAGGCCACGAAGATATCGATGTAGTCCGGGCTGATGTATTGGTTGAGCACTTCGCTGTCATCCAGCGCGCGCAGGGCGTCGCGCAGGTTGTTCGGCAGGCTCTGCTCCAGCTGCTCGTACGAGTTGCCTTCGATCGGCTCACCCGGCTCGACCTGGTTAGTCAGGCCGTGATGGATGCCGGCCAGAATGGCGGCGAGCATCAGGTAAGGGTTGGCATCGGCGCCGGCCACGCGGTGCTCGATGCGCACGTTTTCGCTGCTGTCGGTGGGCACGCGCAGGGCGACGGTGCGGTTGTCCAGGCCCCAGCTCGGTGCGTTGGGCACATAGAACTGCGCACCGAAGCGACGGTAGGAGTTGATGTTCGGGCACAGAAACGCCATCGATGCCGGCATGGTTTCCAGCACACCACCAATCGCGTGGCGCAGCGCATCGCTCTTGAGCGGGTCTTCGTTGGCGAAGATGTTCTTGCCGGTCTTCTTGTCCAGCAGCGAGATGTGCACGTGCAAGCCGTTGCCTGCCTGGCCCGGGTAGGGCTTGGCCATGAAGGTGGTATCCATCTCATGGTCGTAGGCGATGTTCTTGATCAGGCGCTTGAGCAGGATCGCGTAGTCACACGCCTTGAGCGGATCGGCCACGTGGTGCAGGTTGACTTCGAACTGGGCCGG
>NZ_KV793298.1:382354-462314 GCF_001808425.1 Pseudomonas sp. HMSC08G10
GGGGCGCTTTCCTTGACGATGGCGTCGGCCGGGATGCCTTGCTCCTTCGCCGCTTCCAGCATGTCCTGCAGGCAGTCGGCGTACTCGTCCAGATCATCGATCAGGTACACCTGGGTCGACTGCGGGCGCTTGCCGGAGATCGGTGAGCGCGGCGGCTGCGGACGGCCATTGAGGTTGTCCTGGTCGATCAGGTAGAACTCGAGTTCGAAGGCTGCGCAGATATCCAGGCCCAGCTCGTCGAATTTGGCGACCACTTGACGCAGCACTTCACGTGGGTCGGCGAAGAATGGGGCGCCGTCCAGCTCATGCATGGTCATCAGCAGTTGGGCAGTGGGGCGCTTCTGCCAAGGCTCGTCGGACAAAGTGCCGGGGATCGGATAGCAGATGCGGTCGGCATCGCCGATGTCCAGGCCAAGGCCGGTGCTCTCGACGGTCGAGCCGTTGATATCCAGGGCAAACAACGACGCCGGCAGATTGATGCCTTTCTCGTATACCTTGTGCAGGCTGGCGCGCTCGATGCGCTTGCCGCGTACCACACCGTTCATGTCGGAAATCAGCAGATCGACGAACTGCGTGTCCGGATGAGCCTCTAGGAATTCATTCATCTCGCTGGAAGAACTGGCGCACGGGATTACCGACGTCATGGCTGTACATCCTTTGATTCGGGGCGGCGATGTGGAGGGATACTGCTGGCGCCTCGCGGGCGGCGATGGTTGCTACTGTTGTTCTTTTCACTGTCCCATCGTTGGGGATAGGGTGCGACCCGGTGTGCATTGATTCCCGGGGGCCGTTCCACTATAAAATGGCCTCAACGCAACAGACATTGGCATTTCGGCAAGCAGAGCGTGCAACAATGCAATATCAGATTACCCATGCCGACCTTTCCCTGGTCCTGGCCCTAGAGCGTGGTCGCTCGCTGGCCAAAGCCGCCGAACTGCTCAAAGTAGACGTCTCGACGGTGTTTCGCTCGATTCGCCGACTGGAGTCCGCACTGGGCACAGCACTGTTCGTCAAGAGTCGCAAAGGCTACCTGCCCACCGATACCGCCCAGGCCCTGGCAGAGCAGGCCGAGCGCGCCGAGCAGGCGCTCGATGCCGCACGCATCGCCCTGACCAGCGGGGAACAGGTCGTCAGCGGTACCGTTCGTCTGACGTGCACCGAAGCAGTCATGCACAGCCTGTTGCTGCCAGCGCTGGCCGATTTCATGTCGAACTACCCTGCCCTGTCGCTGGAGCTAGGCACCTCCAACACCTTCGCCAACCTCAGTCGACGCGATGCCGACATCGCGCTGCGCCTGACCAACACACCGCCCGAGCACCTTGTCGGCCGCTGCCTGGGCTCCACGTCCTACGTGGTCTGCGGCCAAGCGCAGTGGCGCGAGCGCCTGGACGAGTCGCATCACAGCGTGCCGTGGATCGCCCCGGACGACTCGATGCAGGACCATCCCACAGTCGTCTGGCGCAACCAGCAGTACCCTGGCCTGAATCCACGCTACCAGTGCAGCAGCATGTCGACCATCGCCCAGCTGGTGAGCACCGGCCTTGGCGTCGCGGCACTACCGGACTACATGGTCGATGCCCTGCCCGAGGTCGAGGCCCTGAGCGGCCCCCTGCCCGGTTGCGACACCCAGCTGTGGCTGCTGACCCGCCCGGACTGCCGAGCGCTGCGCTCGGTACAGACCTTGTTCGAAGAGCTCACCCCGCGCCTGCGCGACGCCATGTTGTGAGAACGCGCCAAGGAGGGTTGTCTGCCGTCTATGCATCCCGTTATCGTCAGGGTAGAGCGTGCTGGTGTCTGTTCCGGTGCTTTCGCGAACAAGTCCGCTCCCACATGCACAACGCCGTGCCTGTGGGTTTACCCGCGAAGCAGCCAACACAGGGCCGACAGACCAGCACCTGACAAAACAGCGCTTCCCTATTGGCTGGTGATTTTTTAAACTATCGAGTCCGCCTGCCCACTCTGGGCTGCACGCTAACGCATTTGCTACTGAGGAAGACCATGGCCCGCGTAACTGTTGAAGACTGCCTGGAACACGTGGATAACCGCTTTGAGCTGGTCATGCTCTCGACCAAGCGCGCCCGTCAGCTGGCCACCGGCGGCAAAGAGCCGCGCGTTGCATGGGAAAACGACAAGCCGACCGTCGTCGCCCTGCGCGAAATCGCCGAAGGTATCGTCACTCCTGAGTTCATCGCCGCCGAAGAGATCGTCACTGAAGATCCGGTCTTCGCTGCGTTCGAGGACGAGAACAACGAGGCTGTCTGATCCATGCCCGGTCGACATCGTGCGGCACAAGGCCCTCTCCCTCGGCAGGAGGTGAACCCATGCCGGGTATAGAAGCCCTCGCCGAACGGCTGTCGACCTACCTCGGCCCCGACCAGGTCAATCTGGTCCGCCGGGCCTACTTCTACGCCGAACAGGCGCACGATGGCCAACGCCGCCGCAGCGGCGAGCCCTACGTGACCCATCCGCTGGCCGTGGCCAGCATCCTGGCCGACATGCACATGGACCATCAAAGCCTGATGGCCGCCATGCTGCACGATGTGATCGAAGACACCGGCATCGCCAAGGAAGCCCTCTGCCAGCAATTCGGCGAAACTGTCGCCGAGCTGGTCGACGGGGTCAGCAAGCTGACCCAGATGAACTTCGAGACCAAGGCCGAGGCCCAGGCCGAAAACTTCCAGAAGATGGCTATGGCCATGGCCCGGGACATCCGTGTGATCCTGGTCAAGCTGGCCGACCGCCTGCACAACATGCGCACCCTGGAAGTGCTCTCTGGCGAAAAACGCCGACGCATCGCCAAGGAAACCCTCGAAATCTACGCCCCCATAGCCAATCGCCTGGGCATGCATAATGTGCGCGTGGAATTCGAAGACCTCGGCTTCAAAGCGATGCACCCGATGCGTTCCTCGCTCATCCACCGCGCCGTCAAGAGCGCCCGTGGCAACCGCAAGGAAATCGTCGCCAAGATCGAACAGTCGCTGGCCAATTGCCTGGCCGCGGACGGCATCGAGGGCGAGGTCAGCGGCCGGCAAAAACACCTCTATGGCATCTACAAGAAGATGCGCGGCAAGCGCCGCGCCTTCAACGAGATCATGGACGTGTATGCCTTCCGCATCATCGTCGACAAGGTCGATACCTGCTATCGCGTGCTCGGCGCCGTACACAACCTGTACAAGCCGCTGCCCGGTCGCTTCAAGGACTACATCGCGATTCCCAAGGCCAACGGCTACCAGTCGCTGCACACGACGCTATTCGGCATGCACGGCGTACCCATCGAGATCCAGATCCGCACTCGCGAAATGGAAGAGATGGCCAACAACGGGATCGCCGCCCACTGGCTGTACAAGTCCAACGAGGACGAACAGCCCAAGGGCAACCATGCCCGCGCCCGGCAATGGGTCAAGGGCATCCTCGAACTGCAGCAGCGTGCCGGCAACTCGCTGGAATTCATCGAGAGCGTCAAGATCGATCTGTTCCCGGACGAAGTCTACGTCTTCACGCCCAAGGGCCGGATCATGGAGCTGCCCAAAGGCTCCACCGCCGTCGACTTCGCCTACGCAGTGCATACTGACGTCGGCAACAGCTGCATCGCCTGCCGCATCAATCGCCGCCTGGCGCCCTTGTCCGAACCGCTGCAAAGCGGCTCGACAGTGGAAATCGTCAGCGCGCCGGGCGCACGCCCCAACCCAGCCTGGCTCAACTTCGTGGTCACCGGCAAGGCGCGTACGCACATTCGTCACGCACTCAAGCAGCAACGCCGCTCCGAGTCGATCAGCCTGGGCGAACGCCTGCTGAACAAAGTGCTCACCGGTTTCGACAGCAGCCTGGAGAAAATCCCGCCGGAGCGCATCCAGTCCATACTCAGCGAATACCGACTGGAGCTGCTCGAGGATCTGCTCGAAGACATCGGCCTGGGCAATCGCATGGCCTATGTTGTGGCTCGCCGCCTGTTGTCCGCCGAAGGCGAGCAACTGCCCGCACCGGAAGGCCCGCTGGCCATCCGCGGCACCGAAGGCCTGGTGCTCAGCTACGCCAAGTGCTGCACCCCGATCCCCGGCGACCCGATCGTCGGGCACCTATCGGCCGGCAAAGGCATGGTCGTGCACCTGGAAAACTGCCGCAACATCAGTGAAATCCGCCACAACCCGGAAAAATGCGTGCAGCTCTCCTGGGCCAAGGACATCACCGGTGAGTTCAATGTCGAACTGCGTGTCGAGCTGGAGCACCAGCGCGGCCTGATCGCCTTGTTGGCCAGCAGCGTCAATGCCGCCGACGGCAATATCGAAAAAATCAGCATGGACGAACGCGACGGCCGTATCAGCGTGGTCCAACTGGTGGTCAGCGTGCATGATCGCGTGCACCTGGCCCGCGTGATCAAGAAGTTGCGTACCCTGACCGGCGTGGTCCGCATCACCCGCATGCGTACGTAGTCCGTCAACCAAGGAGTCATCATGACCAAGACCGTCATCAACAGCGACAAGGCCCCAGCCGCCATCGGCACCTACTCCCAGGCGATCAAGGCCGGCAACACCGTCTACATGTCCGGCCAGATCCCGCTGGATCCGAAAACCATGGAACTGGTCGAAGGCTTCGAAGCCCAGACCGTCCAGGTCTTCGAAAACCTCAAGGCCGTTGCCGAGGCCGCTGGCGGTTCGTTCAAAGACATCGTCAAGCTGAACATCTTCCTCACCGACCTGAGCCACTTCGCCAAGGTCAACGAGATCATGGGTCGTTACTTCGAGCAGCCTTACCCAGCGCGCGCCGCTATCGGCGTTGCCGCTCTGCCGAAAGGCTCCCAGGTCGAGATGGACGCGATCCTGGTCATCGAGTGATGCCTCCGGTGACGGGCGCCCTGCCCGTCACCTTTCCTGCCCCAAGGTTTTACGCCATGCGCCATGCCCTGCCCTTTGCACTGGCAGCCCTGCTCCTGGGCGGCTGTGCCAGTCACAAACCTGAAGACTACAACGGCACCTGGATCAACCAGGACGCCATCGATGCCGCCGACGGCAGCAGCCTGCACCAGGCCCTGAGCAAAAAAGGGCCCGTACTCGAATGGAAAATCGACACCGCCAACCAGCAAGCCAGCTACAGCAACGGCTTCGAGGCAGTGGATGGTTACCTGAGCGCGAAGGAAGACCAGTGGCAGGCCAGCTTCACCGGCGGCCAGACCGAGCAACTGGACCTCAGTGGCGACAAACTGCGCGTCACCTCGCAAAACGGCAACAAGCAGACCTTCGTGAAGGTGCCGACGGCCTCCGCCAACACACCGCTTGGCGGCAGTTTTGAAAAGGCCCTGTATACCGCCTATCTGGGTGGCGAGTGGAAGATCGTCGAGGGTCCGGGCAAAGGTGCGACGGTGCGCTTCGCCGACAACGGCAGCGTGACTGGCCTGCCGAATCTGGATCGCTACGCACTCTGCCTGGCGGGTGATTGCGCCGACATGGGCGGCGACAACGACAGCCTGTGGTTAGAGCGCAACCAACGAGGCGCGCCGTGGATATTCAAGCGCGACGGCGACACGCTGGAGATCCATCAAGCGGTCAATCGTGCCCAGCCAGACGAAAAGCCGCAGCTGGCCCCCGGCGCCCGGCAGTGGGTGCTTGAGCGCGACTGATTCGACCTCGCAAATCCCTCGCTCCCACAGGCACCGCGGCACCCTCAATAACGCCACGGTGCCTGTGGGACGGGTTTAGCTGCGAACACCCGAGGCTGTCCTGCCAGAAGCAGCCTTGATTGCGGTCTACCCTTTCAAGATTGCGGTGTACCCTTCCCTGTAGCTTGGATACTGCGGCGCCCATCCCAGCGCACGTGCTCGTGCATTGCTGCAGCGCTTGCTGCCGGTACGCCGAACGCGTTGCTCGTCCGACCATTCGCTCACGCCCATGTACTGGCGCAGCCAGCCCACTACCTCGGCCAAGGGTGCAGGGTCGTCATCAACGCCGATATAGCATGCGTCCAGCGCCACGCCACGGGCGTCGGCCTGGAGCAGGAAGGCCAGCAAACCTGCCGCATCCTCGGCATGGATGCGGTTGCCATACAGCGGCGGCTCCTCGGCCACCCGGTAACCCTGACGCACCTGGCTGAGCAGCCACTCCCGACCCGGGCCATAGATGCCGGTCAGGCGCACGAGCGTTGCGGGCAGCCCGCTGTGCAGCGCCAACTGCTCGGCCTGCAGCATCACGCGGCCCGAATAGCCTTGGGGTTCAGTCACCGCGTTCTCGTCGACCCACTCGCCCTGCGCCTGCGCATACACACTGCTGCTGGACACGAACAGCAGCCGTCGGGGCTGCTGTCCACGCGCCTTTAGCCAATCGAGCACATGACGCAGACCGTCGACATAAGCAGCCTGGTATCCCGCCTCATCGTGTTGGCTGGCGGCCACGCAGTACACCAGGTAGTCGGGCGATCGCTGGGGCCAGGCTGCCGGTATCGCGGGCTCGGACAGGTCGGCGGCAATCGGCAAGACGCCCGCAGGCAGGTGCTCGACCGAGCGTCGTAAGCCACTGACCTGCCAGCCCAGCGCCAGCAACTGGCGAGCTAGACGACCGCCTACATCACCGCAGCCAACGATCATCACGCAGGGTTCGGACATTTCAATCGCTCCACAGGCAAAGGTTCAGGCTACCCGGATTAATCGATAGGCGGCTAGACGATGGTTAAAAAAGGCAACTTTATTACTTCTGCTAACAAGAATTACTTGCAATAATGGCGCCCTATCTGTTCTCGGCCCGCCTCGAGGCCTTGGAGAACGTCACCTTTTTATCTTCATCAGGTCCGGCCAGCATGACACGTACACAATCCTCCGCTTCGCCAACCACGTCGCGCGCATGGCGCGCCATCGCCGCGCTGACCCTCAGCCTGGTGCTGGCCCCGGCCGCTATGGCCGATGAGCCTGCCACCGCAGCCACCAGCGCCCCCGCTGCCGCTGCAGCACCTGCCGCCCCGGCTCCAACCGGTGAAACCCAGGCCCCCGCTGCTACCCCCAATGCCCAGGCACCTGCGGACGAGAACGTCCAGGCCCTGGTCGAAGACACGTCTCTGGGCATGGCACACGATCTTTCTCCCTGGGGCATGTACAAGAACGCCGACGTAGTCGTCAAAGCCGTGATGATCGGCCTGGCCATCGCCTCGCTGATCACCTGGACCATCTGGATCGCCAAGGGCTTCGAGCTGATGGGTGCCAAGCGCCGCCTGCGTGGCGAAATCGCCTTGCTGAAGAAAGCAGCCAGCCTCAAGGAAGCGAGCGACGCCGCCAACAAGGCAGGCACCCTGGCCCACACCTTGGTCCATGATGCGCTGGACGAAATGCGCCTCTCGGTCAATGCCCGTGAGAAGGAAGGCATCAAAGAGCGCGTCAGCTTCCGCCTGGAGCGCCTGGTCGCCGCCAGCGGCCGCAGCATGAGCAGCGGCACCGGCATGCTTGCCACCATCGGTTCCACTGCGCCTTTCGTCGGACTGTTCGGTACCGTCTGGGGCATCATGAACAGCTTCATCGGCATCGCCAAGACCCAGACCACCAACCTGGCCGTAGTCGCCCCCGGCATCGCCGAAGCCCTGCTGGCCACCGCCCTGGGCCTGGTCGCGGCCATTCCGGCCGTGGTCATCTATAACGTCTTCGCCCGCTCGATCGCCGGCTACAAGGCCCAGGTCTCCGACGCCTCGGCCCAAGTACTGCTGCTGGTGAGCCGTGACCTGGACCACCAGGGTGGCGAGCGCATTGCCCCGCACATGGTGAAAGTGGGGTAAGCCATGGGCCTGCATCTCAACGAAGGTGGCGACGACCTCGCCGAAAACCACGAAATCAACGTCACGCCTTTCATCGACGTCATGCTGGTGCTGCTGATCATCTTCATGGTCGCCGCCCCGCTGGCTACCGTCGACATCAAGGTCGACCTACCAGCCTCGACCGCCAAGCCGGCGCCGAGGCCCGAGAAGCCGGTGTTCGTCAGCGTCAAGACCGACAAGAAACTCTATGTCGGCGATGACGAGGTGGCCCAGCGCGACCAGCTTGGCGCAATGCTCGATGCCAAGACCAAGGGTGACAAGGAAACCACGATCTTCTTCCAGGCCGACAAGGGGGTTGATTACGGCGACCTGATGGAAGTGATGAACACCATGCGCGCCGCCGGCTACCTCAAGGTCGGCCTGGTCGGTCTCGAAACGGCAGCCAAGCAATGACAACGACACGGTCCAACCTGGCGCGCTACGGCGTCAGCCTGGCGATCGTGCTGGGCGTGCATGTGCTGGCGGTGCTACTGACCCTGAACTGGTCCGTGCCCCAGGCCGTCGAGCTGCCACCGGCAGCCATGATGGTCGAGCTGGCGCCGCTGCCCGCACCGGCACCGCCACCACCGCCCAAGGCCGCACCGCAGCCTCCGGCACCGGTCGAAGAGCCTCCGCTGCCCAAGCTGGTGGAGGCGCCCAAGCCGAAGATCGCCATCGCCAAACCACCCAAGCCCAAGGCCAAGCCTCAACCGCCCAAGCCTGAGAAAAAACCTGAGCCGCCGAAGGATTTGCCACCGGCCAAGGAACAGGTCGCGGACACGCCGCCCAGCAACACACCACCGCAGAAATCGGCGGCACCGGCGCCGAGCATCGCGTCCAACAGCAATGCGCTGCCGACATGGCAGAGCGACTTGCTGCGCCACCTGGCCAAGTACAAGCGATATCCGGAAGACGCTCGCCGCCGTGGTCTGCAAGGCATCAACAGGCTGCGCTTCGTGGTCGACGCCGAAGGCAAGGTATTGTCGTTCTCGCTGGCCGGTGGTTCGGGCAGTGCGGCGCTGGACCGAGCAACCCTGGAAATGATCCGCCGGGCGCAGCCAGTACCCAAACCGCCGAAGGAATTGCTGAACAATGGTCAGATCGAAGTCGTGGCGCCGTTCGTCTACTCGCTGGACCGTCGCTGATACTTTTGTTTCTGTCACAAAACAGCAAGTCTGATAACGTGCGTCTATCGATTGCAGCCGCTATGCTGGGGCCGCAACTTCATGGACGCACGTTATGACCCTCACAGAATTACGCTACATCGTCACACTCGCCCAGGAGCAGCATTTCGGCCACGCCGCCGAGCGTTGCCATGTCAGCCAGCCGACCCTGTCGGTCGGTGTGAAGAAACTCGAGGACGAGCTTGGCGTGCTGATCTTCGAGCGCAGCAAGAGCGCGGTGCGTCTGACCCCGGTCGGTGAAAGCATCGTCGCCCAAGCGCAGAAGGTCCTGGAGCAGGCCCAGGGTATCCGCGAACTGGCCCAGGCCGGCAAGAACCAACTCACCGCGCCGCTCAAGGTCGGTGCCATCTATACCGTCGGTCCCTATCTCTTCCCGCACCTCATTCCGCAGCTGCACCGGGTCGCCCCGCAGATGCCGCTGTACATCGAAGAGAACTTCACCCACGTGCTGCGCGAAAAACTGCGCAACGGCGAGCTGGACGCCGTGATCATTGCCCTGCCGTTCAACGAGGCCGACGTACTGACGCTGCCGCTGTACGACGAGCCCTTCTACGCGCTGATGCCCGCCGATCACCCTTGGACCGCCAAGAAGACCATCGACACCGCCATGCTCAATGACAAGAGCCTGCTGTTGCTCGGCGAGGGTCACTGCTTCCGTGACCAGGTGCTGGAGGCCTGCCCGACCATCAACAAGGGCGGCGAAGGCTCCAAGCACACCACGGTCGAATCCAGCTCGCTGGAAACCATCCGCCACATGGTCGCCTCAGGGCTTGGCGTGTCGATCCTGCCGCTGTCGGCCGTACACAGCCACCATTACGCCCCAGGCGTGATCGAGGTGCGCCCACTCACGGCGCCTTCGCCTTTCCGTACAGTCGCCATCGCCTGGCGCGCCAGCTTCCCGCGGCCCAAGGCCATCGAGATCCTCGCCGACTCGATCCGCCTCTGCTCGGTCGCCAAGCCGCCTGCGGAAAAATCGGCCTGACCCATGACCGAGCTGTCGACTGTCCCGGTGACCGCCCTCAAGGGTGTGGGCGAAGCCATGGCCGAGAAACTGGCCAAGGTCGGCTTGGAGAACCTGCAAGACCTGCTGTTTCACCTGCCGCTGCGCTATCAGGATCGCACCCGCGTGGTGCCCATCGGGGCTTTGCGTCCCGGTCAGGACGCGGTGATCGAAGGTGTGGTCAGCGGCGCCGACGTGACCATGGGCAAACGCCGCAGCCTGGTGGTGCGCCTGGGAGACGGCACCGGCGTGCTGAGCCTACGTTTCTATCATTTCAGCAATGCCCAGAAAGAAGGCCTCAAGCGTGGCACCCATCTGCGCTGCTACGGTGAGGCCCGCCCCGGTGCGTCGGGGCTTGAGATCTATCACCCGGAGTACCGCGCGCTCAATGGCAGCGAACCGGCGCCACCAGTCGAACAGACCCTGACGCCCATCTATCCGAGTACCGAAGGCCTGACACAGCAACGCCTGCGCCTGTTGTGCCAGCAGAGCCTAGCCATGCTCGGCCCGCGCAGCCTGCCGGACTGGCTGCCCGAAGAACTGGCCCGGGATTACCACCTGGCGCCGCTGGACGATGCGATCCGCTACCTGCACAACCCACCGGCCGACGCCGACCTCGACGAACTCGCCGAAGGCCAGCACTGGGCCCAGCATCGCCTGGCCTTCGAGGAGCTGCTGACCCATCAGCTCTCCCAACAGCGCCTGCGTGAAAGCCTGCGCGCCCTGCGAGCCCCGGTATTGCCCAAGGCCAGCCGCCTGCCAGCGCAGTACCTGGCCAACCTGGGCTTCAGCCCCACCGGCGCCCAGCAGCGGGTCGGCAACGAAATCGCCTACGACCTCAGCCAGCCCGAGCCGATGATGCGTCTGGTGCAGGGCGATGTCGGCGCAGGCAAGACGGTAGTCGCGGCCCTTGCCGCCTTGCAGGCCCTGGAAGCCGGCTACCAGGTGGCCCTCATGGCGCCTACCGAGATCCTCGCCGAACAGCATTACCTGACCTTCAAACGCTGGCTCGAGCCCTTGGGCCTCGAGGTGGCCTGGCTGGCCGGCAAGCTCAAAGGCAAGGCGCGCGCCAGCGCCTTGGAGCAGATCGCCAGCGGCGTGCCGATGGTGGTCGGCACCCATGCGCTGTTCCAGGAGGAAGTGAAATTCCGTCGCCTGGCCCTGGCGATCATCGACGAGCAACACCGGTTCGGCGTCCAGCAGCGCCTGGCCCTGCGCCAGAAAGGCGTGAACGGCGAACTGTGCCCGCACCAGTTGATCATGACCGCCACCCCGATTCCGCGCACGCTTGCCATGAGCGCCTACGCCGACCTGGACACCTCCATCCTCGACGAGCTGCCCCCTGGCCGTACCCCGGTGAACACCGTGCTGGTGGCCGACAGCCGGCGCTTCGAAGTGGTCGAGCGGGTACGCGCGGCCTGCGCCGAAGGGCGCCAGGCGTATTGGGTCTGTACCCTGATCGAAGAGTCGGAAGAACTGACCTGCCAGGCGGCAGAAAGCACCTTCGAGGAGCTGGGCAGCGCCCTGGGCGAACTGCGTGTGGGCCTGATCCACGGACGCATGAAACCGGCGGAAAAAGCCGCGGTGATGGCCGAGTTCAAGGCCGGCAATCTCCAGTTGCTGGTGGCGACCACCGTGATCGAGGTGGGCGTGGATGTCCCCAACGCCAGCCTGATGATCATCGAGAACCCCGAGCGCCTGGGCCTTGCCCAGTTGCACCAGCTGCGCGGCCGGGTGGGCCGGGGCAGCGCGGTCAGCCATTGCGTGCTGCTCTATCATCCGCCCCTGTCGCAGATCGGCCGTGAACGCCTGGGTATCATGCGCGAAACCAATGACGGCTTCGTCATCGCCGAGAAAGACCTGGAGCTGCGCGGCCCCGGCGAAATGCTCGGCACCCGCCAGACCGGTCTGCTGCAGTTCAAGGTAGCGGATCTGATGCGTGACGCAGACCTGCTCCCTGCCGTGCGTGATGCAGCCCAGGCGCTGCTGGCCCGTTGGCCCGACCATGTCAGCCCACTGTTGGACCGCTGGCTGCGCCATGGCCAACAGTACGGACAGGTGTGATACCGATCACGAAATGCACCCAAACCTAGAGGCCTGTTTTGCAGCCTCACGCTGCCTGGGCCACCATCGAAGCATAATGGATCCAGTTATCGCGCCGGGTGGTTATACTTCGCGTTTAAAAGAAAACCTTGGACTCAGACCATGACTGAAGTTGCCCTGGATACTTCGACCCCACACGCACCCTCTGTCATTCGGCTGTTGCTCGACAAGCTCGGCGTGCCCTACCGCGAAGTGCCCGAACATGCGCAGCTACCGGTCAACGCTCGAGTCCAGGCGATCCTTCTCGACGACGAAGTCGGCGCTTTGATGGTGCTGTTCCCGCAGAGCCAGTTGCTGGACTTGAACCGCCTGACCGAGCTTACCGGTCGCAAGCTGGTGGCCGTGCCGGTCGCACGCCTTGCGCACATGCTCGACAAGCATGCCCTCAAGACCCTGCCGGGGATCCCGGCATTGACCAGCTACCCCTGCCTCTACGAAGCCAGCCTGCTGAAAGTCGACAATCTGCTGATCCAGTCCGGTGAACCCGGCTTGCTGCTTGAGATCCCACGTGAGGCATTCAAAGGCATGTTGAGCAAAGCCAGCGCGGGTAACTTCGGCGAACAGACCCACGACATCCGGCCCAACCTCGACCGCCCGCACGATGACCCCCAGGAAATCACCCGCGCCGTCCAGGCCTTCACCGCACGACGCATCCAGCAACGCCTCGAGCAGACCATCGAGATTCCTCCGCTGGCGGACACCGCACAGAAAATCATCAAACTGCGCGTCGACCCCAATGCCAGCATCGATGACATCACCGGTGTCGTGGAAACCGACCCGGCCCTGGCCGCTCAGGTGGTCAGTTGGGCAGCCTCGCCTTACTACGCCTCGCCCGGCAAGATCCGTTCGGTGGAGGATGCCATCGTGCGCGTACTGGGCTTCGACCTGGTGATCAACCTGGCCTTGGGCCTGGCGCTAGGCAAGACCTTGAGCCTGCCCAAGGACCACCCTCAGCAAACCACGCCCTACTGGCAGCAGTCGATCTACACCGCTGCGGTTATCGAAGGCCTGACCCGTGCCATGCCCCGAGCCGAGCGACCTGAGGCCGGCCTGACCTACCTGGCGGGCCTTCTGCACAATTTCGGGTATCTGCTGCTGGCGCACGTGTTTCCGCCGCACTTCTCGCTGATCTGCCGCCATCTGGAGGTCAATCCGCACCTGTGCCACACCTACGTGGAGCAACACCTGCTGGGCATCAGCCGCGAACAGATCGGCGCCTGGCTGATGAAGCTGTGGGACATGCCTGAAGAGCTGTGCACCGCGCTGCGCTTCCAGCACGACCCGAGCTATGAGGGGGAGAATTCGGCGTTCCCCAACCTGGTGTGCCTGGCGATTCGCCTGTTGCGGGCCCGCGGTATCGGCTCAGGGCCTCAGGAGGAGATTCCCGAGGCCCTGCTGGAACGGCTGAGCCTGACCCGGGAAAAGGCCGATGATGTCGTGAACAAGGTGCTGGAGGCCGAGGCGTTGCTGCGCGAACTGGCCTCGCAGTTCCATGCCCCGCATTAAGCGGTGAGCAGCTTTGGGAGCAACCGCCTTGTGCACCGGCCTGCTCAGGTAAACCCGTGACCCCTAGGGGGTCGGGCTTACCCGCCGAGAAGACAACAGGAAAAGCCGCTCCCCTTATCAGCCCTTCTTCTTGGGCTTGAGGTATTTCATCAGGCCCTGGAACCAGATGACCAGCGCCGGATTGCCCTTGATCTGGATACTCTTGTCCTGAATGCCTTGCATGAAGGCCAGCTGCTTGTTGCTGGCCTGGAGCGTGGCGAAGCCAAAGGCTGCGTCCTTGAAGGCAATGGCGAAGGCCGGCTGCGGGTGCAGGCCCCCTTTACTGCTGATGCGCTCGCCGCTGACGATGAAATGCCGGCCGATCCGGCCATCGAGGGTCTGCATCTGGAACACCAGATCCTTGTCACGCAATTGTTGCTGGAACGCCGGATTGTTGCGGCTGGCCCTGGCCATCAATAGGCCCATGGCCCAGAGCAGGAAGCGAAACTTCATCAACACGCCTCGACTAAAAAATGACTGAGCGGCGCAGTTTATCCTTTTATTGGTCGCTCAATGCAAATCTGCTGTTTCGACGATTTTCCAGGTACCTGAATGCACAACGGGCGCCCAGGGCGCCCGTTTGGATAACCACTGTTATCGATGAAGGGTCATTTGCCTTTTTTCGCAGGCTTGGCGGGTTGGTTGACGCTGTCGCGCAGGTTCTTGCCGGGCTTGAAGGCAACAGTGTTGCTGGCTTTGATCTTGACGGGCTGGCCGGTCTGCGGGTTCTTGCCGGTGCGGGCGCCACGATGACGTTTTTCAAAAGTACCGAAACCGACCAGGGTGACCGTGTCCTTGTCCAGCGCACCGGTGATGCTGTCGAGGATCGCATTCAAGACCTGGTTGGCCTTTTCCTTGGTCAAGTCGGCCTTTTCGGCGATAACAGCGGCGAGTTCTGGTTTACGCATAGTGAAGCCTCTTATACGGGATTTCTTGTTGTTATTGCCGTGCTGCTTCGCGAAGCAGCGTTCAAGGCACCGCAGGCTCTAATCTGCGGCAGACGGGAGTGAGAATGGCACGCTCACCGAAGCCGCGCCAGTACTTGGGTGGCCATTGTCGCTTCAAGAACAGGACATACCCGACAGAGCGCCCGCTATTTACGCCATCAGGGGTGGCAACTGCCGATTGAGCGCCAGCTTTTCCATTACCGCCGTGCCGGTCAACGCATAGCCCAGCAGTTGGCCAGAGGCATCGTGGCAGAGCACCTTGAGGTCGGCGCCCTGCCCCTCGACCTGCCAGACACCTTCGCGCCCAGGTGGGGGCGGGGAAACCACCAGCGGGCACGCTGGGGTTTTAACGGTCACCGGCATCGGCCCATAGGCGACAGCGGTAGGGTTGCCAGCGAGCGTCTGGGCCAAGGCCCGGGCGCAGGTCATCAGCGGCATGACATAGAGCAGGTTGATTCCGTCGACCTCGGCGCAATCGCCAAGGGCGAAGATATTAGCGTGGGAGGTGCGCAACTGCCGGTCCACCACCACACCCCGGTTTGTCTGCAAGCCCGCGGCAGCGGCAAGGTCCGTGCGCGGGCGCAGGCCGATGGCCGAGACCACCAGGTCACAGGCGATCACGCGGCCATCGGACAGGTGTGCCTCCAGGCCTTGTTCATCGCGCTGCAGGCGGGTCAGCACCGGCCCCAGATGAAAGCGGACCCCAAGCCCCTCCAGGCCCGCCTGTACCGCACTGGCCGCAGCGGGGTGCAGTAGGGTTGGCATCACTTGCTCACAAGGGGCGACCACATCGACTTCGAAGCCGCCAAGGCTCATGTCGTTGGCGAACTCGCACCCGATCAGGCCAGCGCCGAGGATCAGCACCCGGTGTTTGCCTGCCGCCGCGGCCCGAAAGCGCCCATAGTCTTCAAGATCATTGATGGGGAAGACCAGGTCAGCCGCATCGCCCTCGATCGGCACTTGGACCGTCTGTGCGCCCCACGCCAGGATGAGATCGCGGTACTCGACCGCCTCTTCACCGATCCACAGACGCTTGTGGCCAGGATCGATGCCACTGATGGGAGTATGGGTACGGATCTCGGCCTTGAGCTGTTCAGCCATGGCGCCCGGCTCGGCCATGCACAGGTCGTCGGCATCCTTCTGCTTGGCAAAGCCGGTGGAAAGCATGGGCTTGGAGTAGGAACGGCCATCGTCGGCAGTGATCAGCAACAGCGGCGTATCGCTGTCGAGCTTGCGAAACTCCCGGGCCAGATTGTAGCCCGCAAGGCCGGTACCGATGATCACCACGGGGGACGTCATGTCATGCTCCTCTCGTTGAACAGGTGTGATCAGCCGATGGCGATCATTTCGAAATCACTCTTGCCGACACCACAGTCGGGGCACAGCCAGTCTTCCGGCACGTCTTCCCAGCGGGTGCCCGGGGCGATGCCGTCATCCGGCCAGCCTTCGGCCTCGTCGTAGATCAGGCCACAGACTATGCATTGCCACTTCTTCATCTCGTTCTTCCTCATCTGGATCAGGCGCGGCGGTACCGCAGGGGCTTTGTACTGGCCCTTCCAGCAGTATGCAAGCAACAGCGGCAAACATGCTAAGCTCGCCGCCTCTCTGGCTGTAACAAGCATACCGACGTGCCGTACGAAACCCCGCAAGCAGCCGCTGTCGCGTGGCTGCCGTATTCACAGCTGGCTGCCGGCATCGAACCGTCGATTCTCGACTGGCTCTTCGATCAAGGCTCCCTGACTCGCCGCCTGACCCACCTCTCCCGTGACCACTTCGCCGTCACCCCCCTGTTCGAGGGCTGGCAGCCCCTGCGCGATGACGAATGCCAAGCCTTGGGCCTGGCTCCTGGCGAAGAAGGCTGGGTGCGCGAAGTCTACTTGCGCGGCCATGGCCAACCCTGGGTGTTCGCCCGCAGCGTGGCCGGGCGCAGCGCCCTGGAGCGCGGTGGCCTGGACCTCGAGACGTTGGGCAGCCGCTCGCTGGGCGAGCTATTGTTCTGCGACCAGGCCTTCACCCGTCACCCCATCGAAGTGTGCAGTTATCCACAGGCTTGGCTGCCGCCCGAAGCGCGCCATGCCAACCTGTGGGGGCGGCGTTCGCGGTTTGCCCGCGATGGCCTTGACCTGCTGGTGGCCGAGGTGTTCCTGCCGGCCCTGTGGCAAGCGGCCAAGGAGGAAATCCGCTGATGTACCTGCAACTGCTCAAGTCGTTCAACCGCCTGCATCCCCGGGCCTGGGACTTCATCCAGCTCAGCCGCATGGACCGCCCGATCGGCATCTACCT
Organism: Pseudomonas sp. HMSC08G10; assembly: GCF_001808425.1. NCBI lineage: Bacteria > Pseudomonadati > Pseudomonadota > Gammaproteobacteria > Pseudomonadales > Pseudomonadaceae > Pseudomonas > Pseudomonas sp. HMSC08G10. Next base: position 399,181 of record NZ_KV793298.1, read on the forward strand.
GCTGCTGTGGCCCACCCTTTCTGCAGTGTGGATCGCCGGCAACGGCTCGCCGACGCTGGCCAATGTGCTGATCTTCGGCCTGGGCGTGGTACTGATGCGTGCCGCCGGCTGCTGCATCAACGACTTCGCCGACCGCAAGGTCGATGGCCATGTCAAACGCACCGCCGACAGGCCGCTGGCCAGCGGCCGGGTAAGGCCTCGCGAAGCGCTGATGCTGTTCGCGATCCTGGTGGGAGTGAGTTTCCTGCTGGTACTGTGCACCAATGCCCGCACGGTATGGCTGTCGTTCGGCGCGGTGGCATTGGCATTCTGCTACCCATTCATGAAGCGCTACACCTACTACCCCCAGGTGGTGCTGGGTGCGGCTTACTCGTGGGGTATCCCCATGGCGTTCACCGCCGCAGGGGGCGAGCTGCCGGCCAGCGCCTGGCTGTTGTACATCGCCAATTTGCTGTGGACCGTGGGCTATGACACCTATTACGCAATGGTGGACCGCGACGACGACCTGAAGATCGGCGTGAAATCCACGGCAATCCTCTTCGGCGAGGCCGACCGGACCATCATCCTGACTCTGCAAATGCTGTCGCTGGGCTGCCTGTTGCTGGCGGGCCATCGCTTCGACATGGGGGGATGGTTCCACCTGGGCCTGCTTGCGGCAGCTGGGTGTTTTGCCTGGGAATACTGGTCTACGCGCAAGCTGGACCGAGAATCGTGCTTCAAGGCCTTCCTGCACAATCACTGGGCAGGGATGCTGATCTTCATCGGTGTGGTGGTGGACTACGCATTGCGCTGAGCCCTGCACCATCGCTGTGGGACGGGTTTAGCCGCGAATCGATGGTAATTGCACCTTCGCATTCGCGGGTAAACCCGCTCTGTAAGGTTCAAGGCTTGGCGATATGCCAGACGTCCTTCACGCCGTCACCGGTCTTGTCCCCGGCTTTCTTGTCCTTGATGAAGGTATACAGCGGCTTGCCGTCATAGGCCCACTGCTTTGTCCCGTCATCGCGGGTGACCTGGGTCCACTTGTCTTTGGCGGGCTCGTCTTCGGCCTTGACCATCAACGGTGGCCAGTTCTTGGCGCACTCGCCGTTGCACATGGACTTGCCGTCGGCATCCTTGTCGAAGGTGTAGAGGGTCATGCCAGCATGATCGACCCACATGCCATCCTTTTCCATCGCGTGGTGGGCCGATGCCACCCCCGGTAGCGCCAGCGCAGCGAAAAGGGCCATCCAGCTCAGCGTATGTCGTGTCATTGGAATCACCATGGTTTCGGGGGGTGTAAATGAGGTTTCGCCACCGCCGTGGCGGCCCCTTCAAGCCTAGTCCAGTCATGGAATGTCGCCAGAATCGCCAATGTCCTGTCACACAGCTGCAATAATTCCGTTATCTAATGCGGGCCAAGACACAGTTCCTGGGAGAGGTTTTACGCAATGGTTGGCAGAAACATTCTGATCGTCGACGACGAAGCGCCCATTCGCGAGATGATCGCCGTTGCATTGGAAATGGCCGGCTATGACTGCCTGGAAGCGGAAAACTCCCAGCAAGCCCATGCCATCATCGTCGACCGCAAGCCGGACCTGATCCTGCTCGACTGGATGCTGCCCGGCACCTCGGGCATCGAGTTGGCCCGGCGCCTTAAGCGCGACGAGCTGACCGGCGACATCCCGATCATCATGCTCACCGCCAAGGGTGAAGAGGACAACAAGATCCAGGGCCTGGAAGTCGGCGCCGACGACTACATCACCAAGCCGTTCTCGCCTCGTGAGCTGGTCGCGCGTCTCAAAGCCGTACTGCGCCGCACCGGCCCCAGCGACAGCGAGGCGCCGATCGAAGTGGGTGGTCTGCTGCTCGATCCGATCAGCCACCGCGTGACCATCGACGGCAAGCCCGCCGAGATGGGCCCCACCGAATACCGCCTGCTGCAGTTCTTCATGACCCACCAAGAGCGCGCCTACACCCGGGGCCAGTTGCTCGACCAAGTCTGGGGCGGCAATGTCTATGTCGAGGAACGCACCGTCGACGTGCATATCCGTCGCCTGCGCAAGGCATTGGGAGAAGCCTACGAAAATCTGGTACAAACCGTCCGAGGCACCGGCTACCGCTTCTCGACCAAGAGCTAGCTGCAAGCGCCAAGCTTCAGGCGGCACGCGCCGGCAGCACCGAACAGCTTGCCGCCAGGCTTGGAAAAAAGGACTGAACAGCACCACCGATCCGCTTCTTCTTGCAGCTTGAAGCACACAGCTTGCAGCTCGAAGCTGGATCCGAAGGATCCCCTCAATTGAACCAGAACTGGCACGCGACCTTGATTCGCCACATGCTGCTGCTGATCACCGTCTGCCTGATCGGCGGGCTGGTCAGCGGCTACTACGGCTGGAGCCTGGCCATCGGCCTTGCGCTCTACCTGGGTTGGACCCTCAAGCAACTGCTGCGCCTGCACGACTGGCTGCGCAATCATCAGCCCGACGAAGCCCCGCCCGATGGCTACGGCCTATGGGGCGAGGTGTTCGACAGCATCTACCACCTGCAACGTCGCGATCAGCGGGTGCGCGGCCGCCTGCAGGCAGTGATCGACCGGGTGCAGGAATCCACCGCGGCGCTGCGCGATGCGGTGATCATGCTCGACAGCGAAGGCAACCTCGAATGGTGGAACCGCGCCGCCGAAACCCTGCTGGGCTTCAAGACTCCACAGGATGGCGGCCAGCCGGTGACCAACCTGGTGCGCCACCCGCGCTTCAAGGAGTACTTCGAATCGGAGAACTACGTCGAGCCGCTGGAGATCCCTTCCCCGATCAACGACCGGATGCGGGTCCAGCTTCATATCACCCGCTATGGCAACAACGAGCACCTGATGCTGGTACGCGACGTCACCCGCATCCATCAGCTCGAGCAGATGCGCAAGGATTTCGTCGCCAACGTCTCCCACGAGCTGCGCACCCCCCTGACGGTCATCACAGGGTACTTGGAAACCCTGCTGGACAACGTCGACGACGTGAACCCACGCTGGGGCCGGGCGCTCCAGCAGATGAGCCAGCAAGGCGCACGGATGCAGGCACTGCTCAACGACCTGCTGCTGCTGGCCAAGCTCGAAGCCACCGACTATCCCTCGGACAATCAGCCCGTGGCCGTCGAGGCCCTGCTGCAATCGATCAAGGGCGACGCTCAAGCGCTGTCCGGACCACGCAACCAGCGCATCACGCTGGAGGCGGCGCCTGGCGTGCGCCTCAAGGGCAGCGAGTCGGAACTGCGCAGCGCCTTCTCCAACCTGGTGTTCAACGCCGTGAAGTACACCCAGGACGAAGGCAACATCCGCATTCGCTGGTGGGCGGACGAGCAAGGTGCTCACCTCTCCGTGCAAGACTCCGGCATCGGCATCGATGCCAAGCACCTGCCCCGCCTGACCGAGCGCTTCTACCGGGTCGACTCCAGCCGCGCCTCCAATACGGGCGGCACAGGGCTTGGCCTAGCGATTGTCAAGCACGTGCTGCTGCGCCATCGTGCACGTCTGGAGATCAGCAGCGTGCCAGGCCACGGCAGCACCTTCACCTGCCATTTCGCACCTGCCCAGGTGGTGACGAACAAAGCCTGAAACCACGGCACCGCAGGCGCGATTTTATCCGCCGACGCCGGCACAGCCGGTGCATGACACCCAGGTGTCTGGTTAGCGGCTGAACCCGCTCCCACGAGGTGCGTGCCAGCCGTGCAGGCGGCGTTGCCACCAACGGGGTGGTAGCGCGCCCTTTGCTTTTGCAGCTTCAGCCGCTACATTGGATCCCCTGTGCCAGCCAACGCTGGCACTTTTTTTCTCCCTAATTCAAAGACGGACCCTGTAAAAACTCCATCATGGACCCTTCCCCTGGTTTCAGCTTCATCTCCCTCTTCGCCGACTTCGGCATGATTCTCTTTGCCTTCCTTCTGGTGCTGCTCAACGGCTTCTTCGTTGCCGCCGAGTTCGCCATGGTCAAGTTGCGCGCGACCCGCGTCGAGTCGATCGCCGAACTGCACGGCTGGCGCGGCAGCATCCTGCGCAAGGTTCACAACCAACTGGACGCCTACCTGTCGGCCTGCCAGCTGGGCATCACCCTGGCCTCCCTGGGCCTGGGCTGGGTCGGTGAGCCGGCCTTCGCGCACCTGCTCGAGCCGCTGCTAGCCGCCGTTGGCGTCGATACGCCGGAGCTGGTCAAAGCGATCTCGTTCTTCGTCGCCTTCTTTGTGATCTCCTACCTGCACATCGTGGTCGGCGAGCTGGCGCCCAAGTCCTGGGCGATCCGCAAACCCGAGCTGCTGTCGCTGTGGACGGCGGTGCCGCTGTACCTGTTCTACTGGTTGATGTACCCGGCGATCTACCTGCTCAACGCCAGCGCCAACACCATTTTGCGTATCGCCGGCCAGGGCGAGCCTGGACCGCACCACGAGCATCATTACAGCCGCGAAGAACTCAAGCTGATCCTGCATTCGAGCCGTGGCCAGGACCCAAGCGACCAAGGCATGCGTGTACTGGCTTCGGCGGTGGAGATGGGCGAACTGGAAGTGGTCGACTGGGCCAACTCCCGCGAGGACATGGTCAGCCTCGATGCCAAGGCACCGCTCAAGGAAATCCTGGCGATGTTCCGTCGCCACAAGTTCAGCCGCTACCCGGTCTACGACGCCGAGCGCGAAGAGTTCGTGGGGCTGTTGCACATCAAGGACCTGCTGCTGGAACTGGCCGAGATGGACCACTTCCCAGAAACCTTGGACTTGGACGACCTGGCTCGCCCGCTGGAGCGCGTCTCGCGGCACATGCCGCTGTCCCAGCTGCTGGAGCAATTCCGCAAGGGCGGCGCGCACTTCGTGCTGGTCGAGGAAGCCGACGGCAAGGTGATCGGCTACCTCACCATGGAGGACGTGCTGGAAGTGCTGGTCGGCGACATCCAGGACGAGCACCGCAAGACCGAACGCGGCATCCTCGCCTACCAGCCAGGCAAGCTGCTGGTACGTGGCGACACGCCATTGTTCAAGGTCGAACGGCTGCTGGGGGTGGATCTGGACCACATCGAGGCCGAGACCCTGGCAGGTCTGGTCTATGAAACGCTCAAGCGCGTGCCGGAGGAAGAGGAAGTGCTGGAGGTCGAAGGCCTGCGCATCATCATCAAGAAGATGAAAGGGCCGAAGATCGTGCTGGCCAAGGTACTGAAGCTCATCTGACTGCCCTGGGGGCGCTTTGCGCCCCATCGCTGGCTGGCACCAGCATCCACAGCGCCCCCTGCAAGCTCAAGGGTTGCCAGCGGTGAAGTCTGGCATCCCTCCGATCGGTCGGTCGAACTGGTAGGGAATGGACTCCAACGCCAACCCCACGTTGCGCTGCACCACGAAATGCAGGTGCGGCCCGCTGCTGTTGCCGGTATTGCCCGACTTCGCCAATGGCGCCCCCTGCAACACCCGCTGCCCTTCGCTGACCACCACCGACCCGCGCATCAGGTGCAGATAGACACCCATGGTGCCATCCGGGTGCAGGATCCTGACGAAGTTGCCCGCCGGGTTGTTGCCACGGCCCGTCTGGCTGTTCTCGATCTTCACCACCACCCCGCCCCGTGCCGCGACGATCGGTGTGCCTTCGGGCATGGCGATGTCCATGGCGTAGCGCCCTTTGGGGCCGAAGTGGCTGAAGCGCCCGTTCGGGCCCTGGCTCAGCCGGAACGGCCCTCCTTGCCAGGGGAACGGATAGCGGAACGCCTGCGGGCGTCGGGCGGGGTCACCCAGGGCATAGCGCAGTTTCGACTCGTACTTCACCTGCTCGCCGGGCAAAGCCGCCAGTACCGTCAGCACCTGGGTCGAGCGCGGCGGCACCACGCGTCGGACGATCCGGGGCGCATTGCCGCCCTGGACATTGGCCAGGCGCTGCAAACGCAGCTCGACCTCCACCGGCGCGAACAGATCGTTACGCACGAAAAAGCGCGTACCGCCCGCAAAATCGACTGTACGCAAACGCACCTGGCGTTCCAGCCGCTCGAACATCGGCTCGCGCAGCACGAACGCTTTGGCACCAGGGCTTGGGTGTTCAGAGTAGGAGACCACGCCGTAGGCATCGGTGGTCTTGTACAGGGTCATGCCCACGCTCGACGCCGAGACCGTGAGCAAGGCACAGAACAGCAGCAGACGAGTTGGCATGGCGGTGGCTTTTTGACAGTTATTGTGTCTGGAAGCCTAGCAGTCGGATTTCAAAGGGGTATTGCAGTTGGTCGGGAATTGAGCAATTGGCCATCACTGGCGCCCCGCTTCACCCGTGAAAACGGGCAAAGCCGTGGTATCCATGGACGGTGGCTGCTTCACAGGTAAACCCGCTCCCACACGTGCTCCGCGGATACCTGTGGGCGGGTTTACCTGCGCGCAGCCGCGCTCCGGATTGACGATCTAGGCGCCGGGGGTGAAGTGCTTCTGCGCGGTTCCGCGGGCGATCAGGCGCGACAGGTAGTCGAGCTTCTGCGCATCCTGGTCGACGAACTTGAACGTCAGTTGCAGCCAGTCGCTTTCAGGCTTGGGCTCCAGGGCGGCGATGGCGTGCAGGTAGCCATTGAGCCGCGCGACTTCGGCATTCTCGCCTTGCTCCAGGTCCAACACCGCCCCTTCGAGCACCTGCGGCAGGGTGGCGCTGCGACGAACCACCAGCAAGGCTTCCTTGAGGCTCAGGGCCTTGATCACGCAGGGCTGGGTACCGCTGGACAAGCGCAACTGCCCCTGGCCACGTCCACTCTGGGCTGCGGCGGCGGCCGTCTTCGGGGTCGGGGCGTTGATCAGTGGTTTGCCAGGCGCAGGTGCCGGCGCAGCGGCAGCAGCCACCGGGGCCTTGACCGTCTCGGGGCGACCGCCGGTCAGGGCACTGAGCGAGTCATTGGCAAATGCCGAGTTGACCCGCGCCGGCGCGCTGGCCATCAGGCTGTCGAGCTTGCCGAGTTTGGTCAGGGACTTCTTCACCTTGGTCAGCAGTTGCTCGTTGGTGAACGGCTTGCCCACAAAGTCGGAAACACCGGCCTGGATGGCCTGGATCACGTTTTCCTTGTCGCCACGGCTGGTCACCATGATGAACTGCAAGTCCTTGTACTCCGGCTGCTGCCGGCACCAGGTGAGCAGTTCCAAGCCAGACATCTCCGGCATTTCCCAATCGCACAGGACCAGGTCGAACCGCTCCTTGCCCAGCATGGCCATGGCCTTGCGGCCGTTGACCGCATCTTCGATGACGATGCCTGGGAAGGCATTGCGCAGACACTTCCTCACCAAGTCCCGGATGAATGGCGCATCATCCACGACCAGCACATTGACCTTACTCATCGATACTCCTCTTGAACCCCGACTAGCATACCGCCGACTGATGGCCATTTGCCAAACCACTGGTCACGCCGGGACTCCTCTGGTCATTCGCGGGTGCCTGCTGGCTGCTCGACCGCAAACGAAAACGCCCGGCCTAGGCCGGGCGTCGATGCTCGGGAGCAATCCTACTTATCGTCCGATTCGGCCGGAACATTAGCGATTTCGCCATCGTCGGCCGCTTCGCCCAGCACTTCGGCCTTCATGCGTTTGAGGCCCATGTGACGCACGTCGGTGCCGCGCACCAGGTAGATCACCAGTTCCGAGATATTGCGCGCATGGTCGCCGATGCGCTCCAGCGAACGCAGGGCCCAGATTACGCTCAGCACGCGGGAGATCGAGCGCGGATCTTCCATCATGTAGGTGACCAGTTCACGCAGGGCGGTCTTGTACTCGCGGTCAATGGTCTTGTCGTACTGGGCCACCGAGAGGGCGAGATCCGCATCGAAACGGGCGAAGGCGTCCAGCGCGTCACGCACCATGTTGCGGACCTGGTCACCGATGTGGCGCACTTCGACGTAGCCGCGTGGCGACTCGCCTTCCTCGCACAGCTGAATGGCGCGGCGGGCGATCTTGGTCGATTCGTCGCCGATGCGCTCCAGGTCGATCACCGACTTGGAGATGCTGATGATCAGACGCAGGTCAGAAGCCGCCGGCTGACGACGGGCGAGGATGCGCACGCACTCCTCGTCGATGTTGCGCTCCATCTGGTTGATCTGCTCGTCGACTTCACGCACCTGCTGGGCCAGGCCCGAGTCGGCCTCGATCAACGCGGTGACGGCGTCGTTGACCTGCTTCTCGACCAGGCCACCCATCGCCAGGAGGTGGCTGCGAACCTCCTCGAGCTCGGCGTTGAACTGCTGGGAGATGTGGTGGGTAAGGCTCTCTTTGTTGATCATGCTTTCGCTCCGCGAAGTTGCAAGCCTCAAGCTGCAAGCTTCAAGTGGTTCGTGTCGTTCCCTGGCGCCGCGCTAACCGCTTTTTCTGGCAGCTGGCAGCTTGAAGCTTGCAGCTGCGCCAAAGGCGCCCTTAGCCGTAACGACCGGTGATGTAGTCTTCGGTCTGCTTCTTCGCCGGATTGGTGAACAGCGTGTCGGTATCCCCGAATTCGACCAGTTTGCCCATGTACATGAAGGCGGTGTAGTCCGATACGCGGGCCGCCTGCTGCATGTTGTGGGTCACGATGACGATGGTGTACTTGGATTTCAGTTCGTAGATCAGTTCTTCGACCTTCAGCGTCGAGATCGGGTCCAGGGCCGAACAAGGTTCGTCGAGCAGCAGCACCTCCGGCTCAACGGCGATGGTACGGGCAATGACCAGACGCTGCTGTTGACCACCGGACAGGCCCAGTGCCGAGTCGTGCAGGCGGTCCTTGACCTCATCCCACAGAGCCGCGCCCTTGAGGGCCCACTCGACGGCTTCGTCGAGCACGCGCTTTTTGTTGATGCCCTGGATGCGCAGGCCGTAGACCACGTTTTCATAGATGGTCTTGGGGAACGGGTTGGGCTTCTGGAACACCATGCCGACGCGGCGGCGCAGCTCGGCCACGTCCTCGCCCTTGCGGTAGATGTTGTTGCCGTACAGGTTGATCGCGCCTTCCACGCGGCAACCGTCGACCAGGTCGTTCATGCGGTTGAAGGTGCGCAGCAAGGTCGACTTGCCGCAGCCAGACGGGCCGATGAAGGCGGTCACGCGCTGCTTGGGAATGTTCATCTTCACGTCGTACAGCGCTTGCTTGTCGCCGTAAAACAGGGACAGACCCGGGACTTCGATGGCCACGGTTTCTTCGGCCAGGCGCAGGCTCTGCTTGTCGCGGCCCAGGGCGGACATGTCGATGCCGTGGGCGTGGGATTCATGCTGCATGTTCTCACTCCGTTCGTAGCTGCAAGCTTCGAGCTGCAAGCTGCAAGTTGGGTCAAAGCGGCAATCTGCTTGGAGCTTGCCGCTTGAAGCTTAAAGCTGAAATCAGCTGTCGAGGGCCTTGTACTTCTCGCGCAGGTGGTTACGGATCCACACCGCCGAGAGGTTGAGGGTCGCGATCACCAGCACCAGCAGCAGCGCGGTGGCGTACACCAGCGGCCGCGCGGCCTCGACGTTGGGGCTCTGGAAACCGACGTCGTAGATGTGGAAGCCCAGGTGCATGATCTTCTGGTCCAGGTGCAGGTACGGGTAGTTACCGTCCACCGGCAGCGACGGCGCCAGTTTCACCACACCGACCAGCATCAGCGGCGCCACTTCGCCCGCGGCACGGGCCACGGCGAGGATCATGCCGGTCATCATGGCCGGGCTGGCCATTGGCAGGACGATCTTCCACAGGGTCTCGGCCTTGGTCGCACCGAGCGCCAGGGAGCCTTCACGCACGGTACGCGGGATGCGCGCCAGGCCTTCCTCGGTGGCCACGATCACCACCGGCACCGCCAGCAGCGCCAGGGTCAGCGAGGCCCACAGCAGGCCCGGGGTACCGAGGGTCGGCGCCGGCAGGGCTTCGGGGAAGAACAGGCGGTCGATCGAGCCACCCAGCACATAGACGAAGAAGCCCAGGCCGAACACGCCGTAGACGATCGCCGGAACACCCGCCAGGTTGTTCACCGCAATACGGATCAGTCGAGTCACCGGGCCCTGCTTGGCATATTCACGCAGGTAGACCGCCGCCAGTACACCGAACGGGGTAACGATCACGGCCATGATCAGGGTCATCATCACGGTGCCGAAGATCGCCGGGAAGATACCGCCCTCGGTGTTGGCTTCACGCGGGTCGTCGCTCAGGAACTCCCACACCTTGCTGAAGTACACACCCAGCTTGGTCATGACAGACATGCCGTTGGGCTGGTAGGCGTGGACCACCTTGCTCAGGTTGATCTCCACTTCGCGGCCATTGCCGTCGCGGGCCACCAGGCTGTCGCGGGCGAATGCCTGGTGCAGGCCGGTCAGGCGCTCTTCGATGGCCTTGTAGCGAGCGTTGAGCTCGGCGCGCTCGGCGTCCATGTCCGCCTGGGCGGCAGCGTCCAGCTTGCCGTCCAGCTCGAGCTTGCGAGCCTGCAGGCGCAGACGCTCAAGACCATGGTTGATGGCACCGATGTCTTTCTTCTCAAGGGTCTGCAGCTCTCGGGCCAGCTGGTCGGCGCGCTTGAGGCGACTCTGCAGCTCAGCCCAGGCGGCAGGGCCTTCGGCGACCACACGGCCTTCTTCCTTGACGCTCGCCAGGTAGCCATAGAAGTTGCCCCACTCGCGGCGCTCCAAGGCAATCAAGTCGGCCGGTTTCTGCTGGTCGACCAGCCAGTCGCCTACCAACCAGGTGAAGTCGCTGCCGTTGAGGTCGCGGTTACCCACCTTGACCAGCTCGCGGGTCATGAACTCCGGGCCTTCGTCCGGCACCGGCAAGCCGGCGCCCTTGAGGCGGGCACGTGGCACTTCTTCTTTCTGCACCACCTCTCCGATGATCACATGATCGCCCTGGCCCGGCACCTTGTAGGTGGCCTGGATCAGGTCGGCTGGCCAGAAGTGGCCCAGGCCGCGGACGGCGATCACGGCGAGCAGGCCGACGGTCATGATCACCGCCATGGCGACCGCGCCACCGCTGATCCAGACGCCAGGGGCGCCGCTCTTGAACCAGCCTTTGAGGGAATCCTTTTTCACGGATCTCTACCTTTCTATCAAAGCGACGAGTATTTCTTGCGCAGACGCTGGCGAATCAGCTCGGCCAAGGTGTTCATGATGAATGTGAACATCAGCAGCACGAGGGCAGCGAGGAACAGCACACGGTAGTGGCTGCCGCCGACTTCGGATTCGGGCATTTCCACCGCCACGTTGGCGGCGAGGGTGCGCATGCCTTCGAACAGGTTCAGCTCCATGACCGGGGTGTTACCGGTGGCCATGAGCACGATCATGGTCTCGCCCACCGCACGGCCCATGCCGATCATCAGCGCCGAGAAAATACCCGGGCTTGCGGTGAGGATGACCACGCGGGTCAGGGTCTGCCAGGGTGTCGCACCCAGGGCCAGGGAGCCCAGGGTCAGGCTGCGTGGCACACTGAATACAGCGTCTTCGGCGATGGAGTAGATGTTCGGGATGACGGCGAAGCCCATGGCGATACCCACTACCAGGGCGTTGCGCTGGTCATAGGTGATGCCCAGGTCATTGGTGATCCACAGACGCATGTCGCCGCCGAAGAACCAGTTCTCCATGAACGGGCTCATGAACAGGGCGAACCAACCGATCACCAGGATTACCGGGATCAGGATCGCCGCTTCCCAACCGTCCGGGATACGCAGGCGGATCGACTCTGGCAGGCGGCTCCAGGCAAAGCCGGCGGCGAGGATGCCGATCGGCAGGATCAGCAGCAGGCTGAACACACCTGGCAGGTGACCTTCCAGGTACGGTGCCAGGAACAGGCCGGCGAAGAAGCCGAGGATCACCGTCGGCATCGCTTCCATCAACTCGATGACCGGCTTGACCTTGCGGCGCATGCCCGGGGCCATGAAGTAGGCGGTGTAGATAGCGGCGGCGATGGCCAGAGGCGCGGCCAGGATCATCGCGTAGAAGGCGGCCTTCAGAGTGCCGAAGGTCAGCGGCGACAGGCTCAGCTTGGGCTCGAAATCGGTGTTGGAGGCCGTGGACTGCCAGACGTACTTCGGCTCGTCATAGTTCTCGTACCAGACCTTGCCCCACAGCGCACTGAAAGACACTTCTGGGTGCGGGTTCTTAAGGCTCAGGGGCAACAGCTTGCCGCCTTGCTCGATGATGATGCGGTTGGCGCGTGGCGACAGGGCCAGCACGCCGGCGCCTTCTGCGACCGGCTCGACCAGCAGGGTGCGGTGGGCAGTGCTGTGGAACACGCCCAGCTTGCCTTCGCTGTCCAGCGCGACGAAGCCCTTGCGACGCTCTTCGGCATCGATCTGCACGACCGGCGCCTTGCCCAGCTGGAAGCTACGGATCAGCTTGAAGCGCGACTCGCCGTCCGGGTCGCGAGCCATGAACCACTGGCTCAGGCCGCCCTTGGAATCACCGAAGATCAGCGAGATGCCGCCGACCAGTTGAGCACTGGCAGTGATTTCGGTGTCGCCATCTTCAGACAGTTTGTAGCGACCATTGAGGCTCTTGTCGCGCAGGCTGAAGACGTCAGCGATGGCACGACCGTTGACCACGTACAACCACTGCTGACGCGGATCGACGAAGATGGCCTTCACCGGCTCGGTCATCTGCGGCAGCTCGATGCGGTTCTGCTCGGTGGTGACTTCGCCGGTCATCATATTTTCCTGACGGGTCAGCTCGGTCACGTGCAGTTGCGAACCGGTGGAGCCAGCCAGCAGCAAGGTATCGCCGTTGACGTTGACACTTACATGCTCCAGCGCGCGGCCCTGTGGGTCGAGCACGAACGGCGCCTGACCATAGGGGTAGTCGATACCCGCATCGATGGTCTTCTTGTTGTCCGGATAGGTGATCTTGTAGGTGTGGTGGAACACCAGCGCCTGGCCGTTGGACAGACCAAGCACCACCAGCGGGCTGCCCGGCTGGTCGGCGCTGATCGACGTGACTTGAGTGCCTGCCGGCAACGGCAGGTCGACATGCTCGACTTCGCTGCCGGTCTTGGTATCGAAGAACAGCGCCTGGCCCTTATCGGAAACGCGCATGCCCACGAGGTTCTGCTCCTCGAGGGCGATCATCAGCGGCTTGCCGGCATCCTGTTGCAGCCACGTCGGCTCCAGCGCTTTCTTGCTGGTCAGCTCGGCGCCCTGGAACAGCGGCAGGACCACGTAGGCCAGGTAGAAGAAGATCAGGGTGATGGCTGCCAGCACGGCAAGCCCGCCCACCAGTACATACCAGCGAGTCAGGCGATCCTTCAGCGCACGCAGGCGGCGCTTGCGTTGCAGCTCGGGCGTATTGAAGTCAATCCGCACGGGGGGAGAATTTTGGGTCATGGTGGAGTTGGCCAGATCATTCATGCGCACACCCTAGCGGTCCCGTATGACAAAAACATGACAATGCAGTGACGCAAAAAAGCCCGCCGCTCAGGAATCCTGGCTTCGGACGAGGAATTCGTGGAGGAGGCCGGCGTTCGGCGCCGACCCCTTCCTCAGTTACTTACTTCTTTGCAACGTTACCGGCGTGGGACAAACCCAGGTCAGCCAGGGTCTTGTCGACCACTTTGGCCGGCAGCGGGATGTAGCCGTCCTTCACCACAACCTGCTGGCCCGCCTGGGACAGGATCAGTTTCACGAACTCAGCTTCCAACGGGGCCAGAGGCTTATTCGGGGCCTTGTTGACGTAGACGTACAGGAAGCGCGACAGCGGGTAGGTGCCGTTCAGGGCGTTGGCTTCGTTGTCCTCGACGAAGGCACCGCCTTCTTTCTTGGCCAGAGGCACGGTCTTGACGCTGGCGGTCTTGTAGCCGATGCCCGAGTAGCCGATGCCGTTCAGCGAGCTGCTGATCGACTGCACGACCGATGCCGAGCCTGGCTGCTCGTTGACGTTAGGCTTGAAGTCGCCTTTGCACAGCGCTTCTTCCTTGAAGTAGCCATAGGTACCGGATACCGAGTTGCGGCCGAACAGCTGGATCGGCTTGTTGGCCAGATCGCCGGTCACGCCCACATCACCCCAAGTCTTGACGTCGGCTTTGCCGCCACACAGACGGGTGGAGGAGAAGATGGCATCGACCTGAGCCATGGTCAGGCCCTTGATCGGGTTGTCCTTGTGGACGAAGACTGCCAGGGCGTCGACGGCGACCGGAATGGCGGTCGGCTTGTAGCCGTACTTCTGCTCGAAGGCCTGCAGCTCGACGTCCTTCATCTTGCGGCTCATCGGGCCGAGGTTGGCGGTGCCTTCAGTCAGCGCGGGTGGCGCGGTGGAGGAGCCGGCAGCCTGGATCTGGATGTTTACGTTCGGGTATTCCTTCTTGTAGGCCTCGGCCCACAGAGTCATCAGGTTCGCCAGGGTATCGGAACCGACGCTGGAGAGGTTGCCCGATACGCCAGTGGTCTTGGTGTAGGTCGGGATTGCAGGATCGACGGCGGCAACCGCATTGGCGGTAGCGACGCCAGCGGCGGCGAACGTGAGGGCCGCCATCAAACGCTTCAGTTTCATGCCTAACTCCTAGCAGGAATATTTGGGGTGTGAGATGGATCGGGCCCAAGTATCTGCAGGCCGCATGAACACTCTATGACTTGAATGTGACAATTGGATGAAAGGCCATCACGGTCGCCCGGGATGGCCTTTACAGGATGTTGCGGCACTGGAGGATAAACATCGCCATGCCGTCTTCGCGGATACGACCGCCCTTGGTCAGCGCTTGGTCGCGAGCAGGTAGACACCCACCAGCAGACCCACGGCGCACAGGCAGGCCACGTAATAGGCCGGCGCCATGGGACTGAACTTGAGCAGCGCGGTGACCACCATTGGCGTCAGGCCGCCGAAGATGGCGTAGGCCAGGTTGTAGGAGAACGAGAGCCCACTGAAACGCACCACCGGCGGGAAGGCCTTGACCATCACATAAGGCACCGCACCGACGATGCCGACGAACAGACCGGTCAACGCGTACAGCGGGAACAGTAGGTCCGATCGCGTCGGCAGGCTGTGGTAGAAGGTCCAGGACGATGCCAGCAGAGCCAGGCTGCCGACGATGAACACACGCCCGGCGCCGAAACGATCGGCCAGGCTGCCGGCACCCACACAGCCAACGCTGAGCAGGACGATAGCCAGACTGTTGGCCTTCAGCGAGTCGGTGGGGCTTATGTGATAGAGGCTTTGCAGCAGCGCCGGGGTCATGAGGATCACCACCACGATGCCCGCCGACAACAGCCAGGTCAGTAGCATCGACAGGATGATCGCACCACGATGGTCGCGCAGCACCGCACGCAGCGGCAGCTCTTCGGCCAGGGCCTTTCGCTGCTGCATCTCGGCGAATACCGGCGTCTCGTGCAGCCAGCGGCGCAGGTACACCGCGAACAGGCCGAACACGCCCCCGAGCAGGAACGGAATGCGCCAGGCATAGTCCGCCACTTCGTCGGCGCTGTAGACCGTATTGATCAAGGTGGCCACGAGCGAGCCGAGCAGGATGCCCGAAGTCAGGCCCGCCGTGAGCGTGCCGCAGGCATAACCGGTATTACGCGCCGGCACATGCTCGGAAACGAACACCCAGGCGCCCGGAACCTCGCCACCGATGGCCGCACCTTGCACGACACGCATCAAGAGCAGCAGGACCGGGGCCCACAGGCCGATCTGCGCGTAGGTTGGCAGCAGGCCCATGACCAGGGTCGGCAAGGCCATCATGAAGATGCTCAGCGTGAACATCTTCTTGCGACCGAGCAGGTCGCCGAAGTGGGCCATGATGATGCCGCCCAACGGCCGCGCCAGGTAGCCAGCCGCGAAGATGCCGAAGGTCTGCATCAAGCGCAGCCACTCGGGCATTTCGGCGGGGAAGAACAACTTGCCGACTACCGTGGCAAAGAACACGAAGATGATGAAGTCGTAGAATTCCAGCGCTCCACCAAGGGCGGACAGTGAAAGGGTCTTGTAGTCACTGCGGGTCAGCGGCCGCGAGGGCTGCTCGATACTGCTCGGCACGGAGGTCATGGAATGGTCTCTTATTGGTCTTGCAGGCCGTTTGTCATGCGGCTTCTGGCTCGGTAGCCAGCGAAGATAACAAATTGCCGCATCCGCCTCATAGCGGTACAAAATCCATACAGATATTCACGAATGCGCGGTCGTCGCTGGCTGTTCAGGTCTATATACTGGCCGCTCGTAGGAAAAGGCTGAGCCTTGCGTGGGATGCTGCGCGAAAACGCCGGTCAATGTTGCAGGCGGTTTCGCAGAGTCTCCCTTTGGCCGCCCGCCGGAGCGAAATCAGCGTAGTATGTTTCAAGCTGAATCGTTTTCCCGGCGTGCGTCATTTGCGCCAACCAACGAAGCGTCACGGGTCCGAGGCCCCATCGCATGATTGAGCTCGAACAAGAAGATCCTATCCCACAGGGCGACCTAGCCCTTCAGATCACTGCCCTGCCCCGCGAAACCAACGGTTTCGGCGATATCTTCGGCGGCTGGCTGGTCGCCCAGATGGACTTGGCAGGCACCGCCATGGCCAGCCGCGTCGCCGGTGGCCGGGTTGCCACCGTCGCCATCGACCGCATGGCCTTCCTGGTCCCGGTGGCGGTGGGTGCACAGCTTTCCTTCTATACCCAGACCCTGGAAATCGGCCGCAGCTCCATCCAGATGATGGTGGAAGTGTGGAGCGACGACCCGCTGTCCAGTGAATGGCGCAAGGTCACTGAAGCTGTGTTCGTTTTCGTCGCCATTGACGGCAGTGGCCGCACCCGTTCCGTCCCTCGTCGCTGAGCCAGGGGCGCGGTAAACTCGTTGCATGGCATGAGGTCCAAGGCCTGATATGCATCACGACGAGACGAGCGCATGGCTACTTTCCAGGTCGAAACGGAACAACACGGCGAACTCAACTGCTGGCGCATCACCAGCAATCACGCCGAACTGCTGATCGCCCAACAGGGCGCCCAGGTCTTGAGCTACCAACGGCTGGGTGAGCCCCCTCTACTGTGGTTGAGCGACCAAGCCATCTTCCGCCAGGGCAAGTCCGTGCGCGCCGGCGTACCGGTGTGCTGGCCCTGGTTCGGTAATCTGCAGCGCAACCCCCAGGCCGTGCAGGCCATGTACCAAGGCGAACAGGCACCTGCCCATGGGTTGGCGCGCACCCGTGACTGGCAGCTGCTGGGCATCGAGGAGGCCGCAGAAGGCCTTCGCATCGAGTTCAGCCTGCCGGAAGCGCTGGGCGACCTGGCTGGCTGGCCCCATGAGGTCGAGCTCAAGCTGCTGATCGAAATGGGCACGCAACTGAAGATGACCTTGAGCAGCCTCAACCTGGGTAATGACAGCGTCACCATCAGCCAAGCCCTGCACAGCTACTTCGCAGTCAGCGATGTGCGACAGGCTCGGGTCGAGGGCGTGGAGAACCTTGGCTACATCGAGACCCTGGCCGACTGGGAACTGCGCCAGCAGCACGGCACCCTGGGCTTTGCCGGCGAGACCGACCGCATCTACCTGCAGACACCTGATCTGCTGAAGATCGTCGACCCGCAATGGAACCGCCGCATCACTTTGCACGCTACGGGCTCACGCTCGGCGGTGATCTGGAACCCATGGACCGATCGCGCCCGGGAGTTGGCGGACATGGCGGATGATGGCTGGCAACGAATGCTGTGCATCGAGACAGCGAATGTGTGGGACGACGTGGTGACCCTGGCCCCGGGGGCGAGCCATTCGCTGAGCGTTACGATCACCAGCGAAGCACTCTGACCAGACCCGCTCCCACAGTGTTCGGGCATGACCTGTGGGAGCAGCTCGGAAGAGATCGAATCAGAGGTCAGCGTCCTCCACCACTCTCACCTTCCCTGCCTCCAGCGCATAGGCCGCATCGGCCAGGTCGTTGCTGACCTTCTCCACCTTCAACGTGCCACTGACCCAAAGCGGTGTGTAGATGTCATCGATCTTCATCCCCTTGGGATAACGCACCAGCACCAGCTGGTTGGGTGGCGGCGGCGGCACGTGGATACAGGCGCCGGGATACGGCACGAGGAAGAACAAGGTGCTGTTGCCCTTGGCGTCGCTTTCCAGCGGTACCGGATAACCGCCCAGGCGGATCTGTTTGCCATTCATGGCGGCCACGGTCTTGGTGGAGTACATCACCGCCGGCAGACCCTTGGCCTGCTTGAGCCCACCCTTGTCGGTGAAGGTGCCCATGGCTTCGGGAGAGTCGTGGTCGATTTCGGGCATCTGCTCGAGTGCCTTCTGGTCCGACTTGGGCATCAGTTCCAGCCAGTCGGTCTCAGGCAACTCGGCATGGGCCAGTGCACTGGCCAGTAGTAGGGGAACAAGGAAAAACGCACGCATGAAAATGCTCGGCAACTCAGTCAATTGCCGAGCATTCTAAACCAGTCACCCACGTTTCTTGATGAATCCGTAGATCACCAGAAGGATGATGGCACCCACCAGGGCGCCAAAGAAACCTGCGGCCTGCCCCGCCTGGTAGATACCCAGCGCCTGCCCGCCATAAGTCGCGGCCAGGGACCCGGCGATACCGAGAAGAATGGTCATGATCCAGCCCATGCTGTCGTCCCCTGGTTTCAGAAAACGGGCCAGCAGGCCGACGATCAGGCCGATGAAAATGGTTCCAATGATACCCATGGCAATCCCTCTGCTTTGAAGATGGAACAAGCCAAAGCCTAGACAGCACTTTGGCTTGTTGCCATTTCAGAGGGCCTGCGCAGGGCAGAGGTTCAATCAGCCGGCAATCAACGCTTCGACTTCGGCGATCTTGGCCTTGAGAGTGGCCATGTCGGCGCAGCGCAGGGTGGCGTGACCAACCTTGCGGCCGGCCTTGAAGGCTTTGCCGTAGTGGTGCAGGTGGCAGTCGTCGATGGCCACGACCTTATCCACAGCCGGCACTTCACCGATGAAGTTGAGCATAGCGCTCTCGCCGACCTTGGCGGTCGAGCCCAGCGGCAGGCCGGCCACGGCGCGCAGATGGTTTTCGAACTGGCTGCACTCGGCCCCTTCGATGGTCCAGTGCCCTGAGTTGTGGACCCGCGGGGCGATTTCGTTGGCCTTCAGGCCACCGTCAACCTCGAAGAACTCGAAAGCCATCACACCCACGTAGTCCAGCTTCTGCAGCACGCGACCCACGTAGTCTTCGGCCAGCGCCTGCAGCGGATGCGCATCGCTTGCGACCGACAGGCGCAGGATGCCGCTCTCATGGGTGTTATGCACCAGCGGGTAGAAGCGGGTTTCGCCATCGCGGCCACGCACGGCCACCAGCGACACCTCACCGGTGAACGGCACGAAGCCTTCGAGCAGGCATGGGACGCTGCCGAGCTCGGCGAAGGTGCCGACCACATCCTCGGCACTGCGCAGGACCTTCTGGCCCTTGCCGTCATAGCCCAGGGTACGGGTCTTGAGGACTGCCGGCAGGCCGATGCTGGCTACCGCCGCGTCCAGGTCTTCCTGGGACAGGATGTCGGCGAATGCCGGCGTCGGGATGCCCAGATCGCGGAACATGCTCTTTTCGAACAGACGGTCACGGGCGATGCGCAGGGCTTCGGCGCTTGGATAGACCGGAACGAACTGCGAGAGGAAGGCCACGGTTTCGGCCGGAACGCTTTCGAACTCGAACGTCACCAGGTCGACTTCGTCGGCCAGCTGGCGCAGGTGGTCCTGATCGCCGTAGTCGGCGCGCAGGTGCTCACCCAGGGCAGCCGCGCAGGCGTCCGGGGCCGGGTCGAGGAAAGCGAAGTTCATGCCCAGCGGAGTCCCCGCCAGGGCCAGCATGCGGCCGAGCTGGCCACCACCGATTACACCGATCTTCATGTTGATAGCCTCAGGCCTGACGCGGGTCCGGATTGTCCAGGACGGTTTCGGTCTGCTCCGTGCGGAACTGCTTGAGTGCCGCGTGATACTGCGGGTACTTGGCACCCAGGATGCTCGCCGAGAGCAGCGCCGCGTTGATGGCACCGGCCTTGCCGATGGCCAGGGTGGCGACAGGTACGCCTGCGGGCATCTGCACGATCGACAGCAGCGAGTCGACACCCGAGAGCATCGACGACTGCACCGGCACGCCCAGCACCGGCAGGTGGGTCTTGGCGGCGCACATGCCCGGCAGGTGGGCAGCACCGCCAGCACCGGCGATGATCACCTCGATGCCGCGGCCTTCGGCCTCTTCGGCATACTGGAACAGCAGATCCGGCGTACGGTGGGCGGAAACCACCTTCACCTCGTAGGGAATGCCGAGTTTTTCCAGCATATCGGCGGTGTGGCTAAGGGTGGACCAATCGGACTTGGAGCCCATGATCACGCCAACCAGTGCACTCATCGTCGAGCCTCTTCGCTTGTGCGCCCTTGGGCGCGTCAAAAAACAACAAGCCACGCGGGACGACCGGCGTGGCTTGTTTGCTGATCATGGCCGGATCGATCCGGCCTGGGGGCCGCGAAGTATAACGTAACGCGAAGCCATCCAGGCACCCCCGGCGACCAACTGTCGGCCTTATTTTTCGGGGCTTTGGCTGACTTTTGGGTCAACAGGTGCGGTCGTCGTGCCACCCTCCAGCTTGCGCCAGAGCAGACGCACGTTGGCCTTGCGGACCAAGGCGCAGCGATAGAGGCGTATTTCCAACGGCACGTGCCACTGGCTGCCCCCGCAGATCGCCAGTTCGCCACGCTCCAGCTCGCCGCGCATCGACAGCCGTGGCACCCAGGCGATGCCCATACCTTCAAGGGCCATGCTCTTCAGACTGTCGGCCATGGCGGTTTCATAGACAGTGGTATAGCGCAGGTTGCGCTGACGCAGCAGCAGGTTGACCGATCGACCGAGGAAAGCCCCAGCGCTGTAAGCCAGCAGCGGCACGCTGCTCTCGCCTTCAAGGTCGAACAACGGCTTGCCGTCGGCGCCCACGGCGCATACCGGCAGCATCTCGGTAGTGCCCATGTGCAGCGAGGGGAAGATTTCCGCATCCATCTGCAAGGCCGCATCCGGGTCATAGAACGCCAGCATCAGGTCGCAACCACCTTCACGCAACGCATGCACGGCATCGCCCACGTTGGTGGCCACCAGACGGGTGGCGATGTTTAGGCCGTCGTTGCGCAACTGGGCCACCCAGCGTGGGAAGAAGCCCGATGCCAGCGAGTGCGCGGCAGCCACCTGGACCACCTCACCCTGCCCGCCTTCTAGATGGTGCAAGTGGCGCAGAACTTCGCTCAATTGGTCGACAACCGTGCGCGCCGTTACGAGAAACAACTGCCCGGCCTCGGTCAGTTCGATCGGTGTGCGGGAACGATTCACCAAAGTCAGCCCCAGCGCCGCTTCCAGGCTACGGATACGCCGACTGAAGGCCGGCTGGGTGACGAAACGACGCTCCGCCGCCTGGGAAAAACTGCGGGTGGCGGCCAGGGCGCTGAAGTCTTCCAGCCACTTGCTTTCGAGGTTCATGAAGCGGTCTCCCAGCGCGCACCAAAATGGAACACGCTCGTTTGTCAATTGGCGTCACATGAATCGGTATGCCGTTTGTGCATAGGTTAGCGTGCAACAGCATTGGCCGCAAAATCCGGGCAGGCCTAGGATTGGCGGCATTCCGGCAGGTGCCGGGTTTAAATCGAGATGATATCCGTCATGTCCTCCGCTGCATCGTTCCGCGTCGAAAAAGACCTGCTTGGTACCCTTGAAGTCCCTGCCGATGCCTACTACGGCATCCAGACTCTGCGCGCTGCCAACAACTTCCACCTCTCCGGTGTTCCGCTGTCGCACTACCCGAAGCTGGTCGTGGCCCTGGCCATGGTCAAGCAGGCCGCTGCCGACGCCAACCGTGAGCTGGGCCACCTGAGCGATGCCAAGCACGCCGCCATCAGCGAGGCCTGCGCCCGCCTGATCCGCGGTGAGTTCCACGACCAGTTCGTTGTGGACATGATCCAAGGTGGTGCAGGTACCTCCACCAACATGAACGCCAACGAAGTCATCGCCAACGTCGCGCTGGAGGTCATGGGCCACCAGAAGGGTGAGTACCAGTACCTGCACCCGAACAACGATGTGAACATGGCGCAGTCGACCAACGACGCCTACCCGACCGCGATCCGCCTGGGTCTGCTGCTGGGTCATGACGCCCTGCTGGCCAGCCTCGACAGCCTGATCCAGGCCTTCGCGGCCAAAGGCAAGGAATTCGACCACGTACTGAAGATGGGCCGTACCCAGCTGCAGGACGCCGTGCCGATGACCCTTGGCCAGGAATTCCGCGCCTTCGCCACTACCATGACCGAAGATCTGCAGCGCCTGCGCTCGCTGGCTCCGGAGCTGCTGACCGAAATCAACCTGGGCGGTACCGCCATCGGCACCGGCATCAACGCCGACCCTGGCTACCAGGCCCTGGCCGTGCAGCGCCTGGCGACCATCAGCGGCCAGCCGCTGGTCCCGGCTGCCGACCTGATCGAAGCCACCTCCGACATGGGCGCCTTCGTACTGTTCTCCGGCATGCTCAAGCGCACCGCGGTCAAGCTGTCGAAAATCTGTAACGACCTGCGCCTGCTGTCCAGCGGCCCGCGCACCGGCATCAACGAGATCAACCTGCCGGCGCGCCAGCCAGGCAGCTCGATCATGCCAGGCAAGGTCAACCCGGTTATTCCGGAGGCCGTCAACCAGGTGGCCTTCGCCATCATGGGCAACGACCTGGCCCTGACCGTCGCCGCCGAAGGTGGCCAGCTGCAGCTGAACGTCATGGAACCGCTGATCGCCTACAAGATCTTCGACTCCATCCGTCTGCTCCAGCGCGCCATGGACATGCTGCGCGAGCACTGCATCGTCGGCATCACCGCCAACGAACAGCGCTGCCGTGAACTGGTCGAGCACTCGATCGGCCTGGTCACCGCCCTGAACCCGTACATCGGCTACGAAAACGCCACCCGTATCGCCCGCGTCGCCCTGGAAACCGGCCGCGGTGTTCTGGAACTGGTGCGTGAAGAGAAGCTGCTGGACGACGCGATGCTCGACGACATCCTGCGTCCGGAAAACATGATCGCTCCACGTCTGGTTCCGCTGAAGGCGTAACCAGGCCGCTGTAAAACGTCTCACCAGGTCGAGGGACTAGACACCTCTCAACCTTTCAAGGGCCCGAGCGCACGCTACGGGCCCTTTTTTTATGCGCGCGGTACAAGGGCCGTGATGGGCTGCAAAACAGCGCCACGTAGCCGTCCGGCACACAACTTGCTCCATAATGCCTCCCAGCCCCACGGGATACCGAGCATGCTGCACAGCCACCTGACCACCCTCAACGCAGTTTCGCTGATTCTCAAGGTCTTCCAGGAAGAAGGCTGCGATGCCGAGCGGCTGCTTTGCGGCAGCGGCATCGGCGCGGCGGACCTGGGCCATGCCGATGCCCGCATCACCACCCAGCAAGAACTGCAGGTATGCGCCAATGCCGTAGCCCTGCGCGAGGAGATCGGTCTGGAACTGGGCCGGCGCATGCATGTGTCATGCTACGGGATGCTCGGTTACGCCCTGCTCTCCAGTGCCACTTTGGGTGACGCCCTGCGCTTGGCGCTGCGCTATCCCGCGCTGCTGGGCACAGCCTTTCACCTGCGCCTGGAGGACGACGGCCAGCGGATCTGGTTCAGTGCCAGCGATTATCAGGACAGCCCTGCGCTGGCGGCCTTCAATGCCGAATTCTGCTTGGTGTCGCTGAAAGTCATCTGCGACGACCTGCTGGGGCGCCCCCTGCCGCTGCTCGCGGCGCGCTTCGAGCATCCACGACCGGACTATCACGCGCTCTATGCCGATGCGTTCCCGTGCCCCCTGGGCTTCGAGGCCAATGACAATGCCTTTGCCTTCGAGCGCCGCTGGCTGGACATGCCCCTGCCCCTGGCCGATCCCATTACCCATAAGGCCATGGCCGAGCGTTGCCGCCAGCTGAACCTGGAGTTCACGGGGCGCCAGGCGTGGCTGGGGCGCATCCGCCAACTGCTGATCAACCAGCTCGATGCCGCCCCCGGGCTCGAAGGCCTGGCGCGCCAGATGAACTGCTCCTCGCGCACCCTGCGTCGGCACCTGCAAGCCCTGGGCTGCAGCTACCAGCAGTTGCTCGATGAGCTGCGCTTCGAGCGGGCCAAGCAGTTGCTGGCCGAGGACCAGATGCCGATCTACCGTATCGCCGAGACGCTCGGCTTCAGCGAGACTGCGAGCTTTCGCCATGCCTTCCAGCGCTGGAGCGGCGTGGCGCCCAGTCATTTTCGCGGCTGATCGGTGCCGGCCTTTTCGCGGGTAAACCCGCTCCCAGCGGTAGTGCGCTGAATTCAAAATCAGCAGGAGGCCTGTGTGAGCGGATTTAACCGCGAACAAGCCCCCACACCGGACACTGTCTTTGGCCACATCGATCCCCTTTTGGCCGTTTGCAACGTTCTCCCCCCGCGCGCCGACTCACACAATGAGGCCACGCCAGTAAACCCGGAGAATAAAAATGCTGACGATCTATTCTGATGATCACCGCCTGCACCACGGCCGCTGCGAGCTGATCGACGGCAAGCTGATGCCCTGCTTCGAGATGCCTTCGCGCGCCGACCACGTCCTGGAGCAGGTCAAGAAGCGCAACCTGGGTCCTGTCGAAGGACCGCGTGATTTCGGCCGCGCGCCCTTGCTGCGAGTGCATGGCGCCGACTACCTGGATTTCTTCGAAGGGGCCTGGGCGCGCTGGGCGCAGATGGGCCAGGAAGGTGACCTGCTGCCCTTCACCTGGCCAGCCCGCACCCTGCGTAAGGTCAAACCGACTGGCCTGCATGGTGAGCTTGGCTACTACAGCTTCGATGCCGGCGCGCCGATCACTGCCGGTACCTGGCAAGCTGCCTACAGCGCAGCCCAGGTTGCCCTCACTGCCCAGGCGGCGATCCAACAAGGCGCCCATTCGGCATTCGCCCTGTGCCGTCCACCAGGGCACCATGCCGCGGCCGAAGTGATGGGGGGCTACTGCTACCTCAACAACGCCGCCATCGCAGCCCAGGCCTTCCTTGACCAAGGCCACCGCAAGGTCGCCATCCTTGATGTCGACTACCACCACGGCAATGGCACCCAGGACATCTTCTACCAGCGCGGCGATGTGTTCTTCGCCTCGATCCACGGCGACCCGCAGGACGAGTTTCCGTTCTTCCTCGGCTATGCCGACGAAACCGGCGAAGGTGCAGGCGAAGGTTGCAATATCAATTACCCGCTGCCCGCCGGCAGTGACTGGGCCGCCTGGAGCGCTGCCCTGGAGGACGCCTGCCAGCGTATCGCCGCCTACGCGCCGGACGTGGTGGTGGTGTCCCTAGGCGTGGATACCTTCAAGGACGATCCGATCTCCCAGTTCAAGCTGGACAGCCCAGACTACCTGGAGATGGGCAAGCGTATCGGCCAGCTCGGCAAGCCGACCTTGTTCGTGATGGAAGGTGGCTACGCTGTGGAAGAAATCGGTATCAACGCAGTCAACGTGCTGGAAGGCTTCCAGCATGCCCAGCCAGGAGCCCGGTAATGGTCCGACTCAAGCGTCTGCTCGCCCCGTTCATCGCTGCCACTCTGTTCACCGGAGCCCTTCAGGCCCAGGCCGAACAGCGCACCCTGCGCGTGTACAACTGGTTCGACTACATCACGCCGCAGACCTTGACGGACTTCCAGAAGGACAGCGGCGTCAAGCTGATCTACGACATCTTCGACACCAACGAAGCCCTGGAAGCCAAGCTGCTCACCGGCAACTCCGGCTACGACGTGGTGGTGCCGTCCAACGTGTTCCTCGCCAAGCAGATCGAAGCCGGTGTGTTCCAGCCTCTGGACCGATCCAAGCTCCCCAACTGGCAGCACCTGGATCCGGCGCTGATGAAGCTGATCGAGGCCAACGATCCGGGCAACAAGTTCGCCGTGCCGTACATGTATGGCACCGTGCTGATCGGCTTCAACCCGGACAAGGTCAAGGCGGTACTCGGCGACAAGGCGCCTGTGGACAGCTGGGATCTGATCTTCAAGGAAGAGAACATCGCCAAGCTCAAGCAGTGCGGCGTCGCCCTGCTCGACTCACCGTCGGAGATCCTGCCCTTGGCGCTGCAATACCTGGGGCTGCCACCCAATAGCGAGAAGCCGGCCGACTACAAGAAAGCCGAAGAGCTGATGCTGAAGATCCGCCCGCACATCACCTACTTCCATTCCTCGAAGTACATGGCTGACATCGCCAACGGCGATATCTGCGTGGCGGTGGGGTATTCGGGTAGCTTCTCCCAGGCTGCCAACCGCGCGCGCGACGCCAAGAATGGCGTGGTGGTGGACATGCGCCTGCCCAAGGAAGGTGCACCGATCTGGTTCGACATGCTGGCGATTCCCAAGAATGCCGCCAATCCTGAGGATGCACACACGTTCATCAACTACCTGTTGCGCCCTGAAGTGATCGCGCCGATCAGTGACTTCGTTGGCTACCCCAACCCCAACAAGGACGCCACCGACAAAGTCAGCCCGGCGATCCGCAACAACCCCAACCTGTACCCGACCGCCGAAGCGATGGCCAAGCTGTATACCCTCAAGCCACTGCCACGCGAGGCCGAACGGGCGCGCACCCGGGCCTGGACACGCATCAAGTCCGGGACTTGAGTTGGATGCTTCGCGGTTGAACCCGCTTCCACAGGTACAGCGCTGCCTGTAAGTACAGCGCTGTGTCTGTGAGAACGGGTTCATCCGCGAACAGGTCGCCACGCCCTGCGCAATCGCATCACTGCATCCGCAATCTGCGCTTCAGGCACCGCCGCGAACCCCAGCACCAGTCCGGCGCGCTTATCCACAGGGACATTGCCGTCTTCGCGCCAGTAACTGCTCAGCGGGTTGACCTCCACCCCCACCGCCTCTGCTCTGGCCACCAACTCTTGCTCACGGGCAAGGTTATCCACAGCCACTTTCACATGCAGCCCAGCCGCCACTTCCGGCATGGCGCCCAGCCCTGGCACATCCTCCGGCCACCCGGCTTTCAGCACGTTTCTACGCGCCAGCGCCGCCTTGCGCATGCGCCGGATATGCCGTTGAAAGTGCCCCTGGGCCATGAATTGCGCCATTACGCACTGGGTGCCGACCTCCGAATGGCGCACCGCCAACGCCCGCCCCTGACTGAATGCCTCCACCAACGGTCGAGGCAGCACCAGATAGCCCAGGCGCAGGGCCGGAAAGGCGATCTTGCCGAACGTGCCTACGTACAGCACCCGTCCCTGCCGGTCCAAGGAGGCCAAGGGCGCCAGTGGCGCACCGCTGTAGCGATACTCCCCGTCGTAGTCGTCCTCGATGATCCAGCCATCCTGACGCTGGGCCCAATCCAGCAATGACAGGCGCCGGGCCAGGCTCATGGTGACGCCAGTGGGGTACTGGTGCGCCGGGGTCACATAGGCCATCCGGCAATCTGGAAGTTGCGCCAGCTGCGCACAATCCAGGCCTTCATCGTCCACCGGCACGCCCCTGACTGTCGCCCCTGCCAACGCAAAAGTGTGGCCGGCCGCCCGGTACCCAGGGTTTTCCACAGCCACTCCATCGCCTGGCTGCAACAGCAACTGTGCACAAAGGCTGATAGCCTGCTGGGCACCACTGGTGATCACAATTTGTTCAGCGCCACACGACAGCCCACGTGAGCGTCGCAGGTAGGCGGCGATGAGTTCGCGCAGTTGCGGTTCACCCGCCGGGTCGCCATAGCCGAGCGATGAAGGATCGGGATTTCGCCAGAAACCCGCTTGCAGCCTGGCCCAGACCTCAAAGGGAAACAAATCGAACGCCGGCACACCGACGCGAAAAGCCCTCGGCGCACCAGCCTTGGGTGGTGGAAGATGGTTGTTTTTAAGACGCTGCAAAGGCTCGCTGGAGCGCCCTGAACTGGATAAATCTTCAGTACCAGAAGGCAAAAATGTGGATAAGTCTGTTGATAACCCCAGGGATAACCCTGTGGATACCTGTGTGGATAGTTTGGGCAGCTGGCTCACATAAGTCCCATCGCCAACCCGACTTTCAATGTAACCCTCGGCATACAGCTGGTCGTAGGCCCGCACCACACTGTTGCGCGAGAGCGACAACATGGCCGCCAGGTCGCGGGTGGCGGGCAAACGCGTGCCACTGCCCAGGCGTCCATCCAGCACCCGCGCCCGCAATGCCTGGTACAGCTGCTGACTGAGCCCGCGCCGGCGGTCGAGCACGATACCCGTGGGGTCGAAGGGCAGCGCGAGAGGACATTCGTTCATGGCATTGGACCTATAAAAACAGGCTGTATTGGCTCTTACAGAGTACCAATAGCCTGCCTAGGATGAAGCCATTGGACAAGGAATCTCGCATGTACAACGCCAAGCCCCACCAAGAACATGACCTCGCACGCCTGCACCAGCAAATGTGCGACACCCGCCTCGCCGTTCTGGTCAGCCACGGCGAAAACGGCTTGCTCGCGACCCATCTACCCGTGCTGCTCGATACAGCTCAAGGCGAGTACGGCACTGTCTATGCTCACCTGGCCCGGGCCAACCCTCAATGGCGGGACCTGGAGCAAGGCGGCGAAGCGTTGCTGGTTTTCCCAGGCGCAGATGCCTATGTCAGCCCGAGCTACTACCCGAGCAAGGCCGAAAACCCCAGGGTCGTGCCCACCTGGAATTATCTGGCCGTGCACGCCTATGGCGCGGTGCAAGTGATCCACGACGCCCCTCGCCTGCTGGAGATCGTCAGCCGCCTGAGCGATCGGCACGAACAAGACCGCGCCGAACCCTGGAAGGTGAGCGACGCACCCAGCGATTACATCGACGGCATGCTGCGCGCCATCGTCGGCCTGCGCATGCCCATCGCCCGCCTGCAAGGCGCGCGCAAGCTCAGCCAGAACCGCTCGGCGCAAGACATCGCCGGCGTACGTGACGGTCTGGGCAGCAGTTCCGATTACCTGGACAACCAACTCGCAGCGCAGATGCGCCAACTCTGAAGGAAAAGACCATGCCCAGCGTTACCCTGCGCCCAGTGAGCGCCAACGACCATGCCGCCTGGCTCGCCCTCTGGCACGCCTATCTGCGCTTCTACGAAACCGAATTGTCCGATGAGGTCAGCGCCAGCACCTGGCAGCGTTTGCTCGATGAGAACGAGCCCACCTATTCAGCGTTGGCCTGGGTCGATGGCAAAGCCGTGGGGATGGTCAACTGGATCTATCATCGCTCCAACTGGAGCATCGAGAATTCGTGCTACCTGCAAGACTTGTACGTCAACGCCGACCAGCGCGGCCTGGGCATTGGTCGCCAGCTGATCGAGCATGTCTACGCAACCGCCAAGGCAGCCGGCTGCATCAAGGTGCACTGGCTCACCCACGAGACCAACGCCACCGCCATCCGCCTGTACGAGCAAGTCGCAGAGCGGCCGGGCTTCATTCAATTTCGTAAAGGCTTGTAGGCCCATGACAGAAGCACTGAACTGGAAACCCGCGGCAACGCCCAACGCCGAGCCTCTCGAAGGACGCTTCGTCCGCCTGGAAAAACTCGACCCGGCCCGCCACGGCAATGACCTTTGGGACGTGTTGCAGGGCCCTGGCTCGGACCCAGTGCTGTGGGACTACTTGCCCTACGGGCCCTTCAATGAGCGCGCGAGCTTCGACCGCTGGCTCGAAGGCAACGCCGCCAGTCGCGACCCGCTGTTCTACAGCGTCATTGACCGCGCCACCGGCCAGGCCCAGGGCATCCTGAGCTACATGTCGATCGTCCCCGAACAGGGCCGCTTCGAAATCGGCCACATCGCCTTCGGCGCCGCCATGCAGCGCACCCCTCGCGGCACTGAGGCCGTCTACTTGCTGAGCCAGCTCGGCTTTGCCTTGGGCAACCGGCGCCTAGAGTGGAAGTGCAACAACGCCAATGCCCGCTCCAAACGCGCCGCCGAGCGCTTCGGCTTTGTCTTCGAAGGGGTGTTCCGCAAGCACATGGTGGTCAAGGATCACAACCGGGACACGGCCTGGTACTCGATCACCGATGATGAGTGGCCAAGCGTGGCGGCAGGCTTCGAGCGCTGGTTGAGCGCAGAGAACCAGCAGCCCGAGGGGCAAGTGAAGACCTTGGAGGCCTGCCGTAAAGGCTGAGAATGCCGGCGGTACACCCACTCCCACGGGGATACGTTATCCCTCTGGGAGCGGGCCTGCTGGTGAAAGAGACCGACAAATTCGGCACAAAAAAAGGGGAGCATATCGCTCCCCATGAGGTAAACCGCTTGCAGTCGAAGGCTTGGATCAGCCTTCGATCTCGATCAGGATCTCGCCCGGCGTGACGCGATCGCCCTTGGCCACGTGGATGGCGGTGACCTTGCCGGCAATCGGGGCCTGGACTTCGGTCTCCATCTTCATGGCTTCAGTGATCAGCACCGGTTGGCCGGCCTTGACGGTGTCACCTTCCTTGACCAGCACATCGACGATGTTGCCCGGCATGGTGGTGCTCACGTGACCCGGGCCAGTGGCCTGCTTGCGCTTGCTGCCACCGCCGCTGACGAACTCGTTGAGCGGCTCGAACACCACCTCTTCCGGCATGCCGTCGATGGACAGGTAGAAGTGACGCTTGCCTTCGGCCTTGACGCCCACGCCGGTGATATCGACGCGGTAAGTCTCGCCGTGCACGTCGATGACGAACTCGGTTGGTACACCTTCGCCGCCCGGGCCTGCCACGGCACCGGCTTCCGGAATCGGCAGCAGGGCTTCTGGAGTCAGGGTGCCGGCTTCACGCTCCTCGAGGAACTTGCGACCGATGTCCGGGAACATCGCGTAGGTCAGCACGTCTTCCTCGCAGCGAGCCAGGTTGCCGATATCGGCACGCAGCTTGGCCATCTCCGGCTTGAGCAGGTCAGCCGGGCGCACGTCGATCACTTCTTCGCTGCCGATCGCCTGGCGACGCAGTTGTTCGTTGACCACACCCGGCGCCTTGCCATAGCCGCCTTGCAGGTAAAGCTTCACCTCGTTGGTGATGGTCTTGTAGCGCTCGCCGGCCAGCACGTTGAAGAAGGCCTGGGTGCCGACGATCTGCGAGGTCGGCGTCACCAGCGGCGGGAAGCCGAGGTCTTCACGTACGCGTGGGATCTCCGCCAGCACTTCGTTCATGCGGCTCAGGGCGCCTTGCTCCTTGAGCTGGTTGGCCAGGTTGGAAATCATGCCGCCTGGCACCTGGTTGACCTGCACGCGGGTGTCCACGGCGGTGAACTCGCTCTCGAACTGGTGGTACTTCTTGCGCACGGCATAGAAGTACAGACCGATTTCCTGCAGCAGTTCCAGATCCAGGCCGGTATCGAACTCGGTGCCCTTGAGCGCGGCGACCATCGACTCTGTCCCTGGGTGGCTGGTGCCCCAGGCGAAGCTGGAGATCGCGGTATCGATGTGGTCGGCACCGTTTTCCACGGCCTTGAGCTGGCACATGGCGGCCAGGCCAGCGGTATCGTGGGAGTGGATGAACACCGGCAGCGATTGCTCAGCTTTGAGCGCCTTGACCAGCTCGCCGGTGGCGTATGGGGTCAGCAGGCCGGCCATGTCCTTGATCGCGACCGAGTCGCAGCCCATGGCTTCCATCTGCTTGGCCTGGGCGACGAAGGCGTCGATGGTGTGCACGGGGCTGGTGGTGTAGGCGATGGTGCCCTGGGCGTGCTTGCCGGCAGCCTTGACCGCTTCGATGGCCACACGCAGGTTACGCACGTCGTTCATGGCGTCGAAGATGCGGAACACGTCGATGCCATTGACCGCAGCCTTGGCGACGAAGGCCTTGACCACATCGTCGCTGTAGTGGCGGTAGCCCAGCAGGTTCTGGCCACGCAGCAGCATCTGCAGGCGGGTGTTGGGCAGAGCGGCGCGCAGCTTGCGCAGACGCTCCCACGGGTCTTCCTTGAGGAAGCGCACGCAGGCATCGAAGGTCGCGCCACCCCAGACTTCCAGGGACCAGTAGCCCACCTTGTCGAGCTTGTCGCAGATCGGCAGCATGTCTTCGGTGCGCATGCGGGTGGCCAGCAGGGACTGGTGGGCGTCGCGCAGGATTGTGTCGGTGACAAAGATTTTCTTGGACATTATTCGGTTCCTCACAGGCCTGCGTGTGCAGCAATGGCGGCGGCGATGGCCAGGGCCAGCTCTTCGGGTTTGCGCTTGATCGAGTAATTGGTCAGTTCCGGGTGGCTTTCCACGAAGCTAGTGTTGAACTGGCCGCTACGGAATTCCGGATTGCGCAGGATCTCCTGGTAATACGCGGCGGTGGTCTTCACGCCTTGCACACGCATGTCGTCCAGGGCCCGCAGGCCACGGTCCATGGCTTCTTCCCAGGTCAATGCCCAGACCACCAGTTTCAGGCACATGGAGTCATAGAACGGCGGAATGGTGTAGCCGGTGTAGATCGCGGTGTCGGTACGCACACCTGGGCCACCGGGCGCGTAATAACGGGTGATCTTGCCGAAGCTGGGCAGGAAGTTGTTCTTCGGGTCTTCGGCGTTGATGCGAAACTGCAACGCGTAGCCACGGTGCTGGATGTCTTCCTGCTTGACCGACAGCGGCAGGCCCGAGGCGATGCGGATTTGCTCGCGCACGATGTCGATGCCGGTGATTTCTTCGGTGATGGTGTGTTCCACCTGCACGCGAGTGTTCATTTCCATGAAGTACACCTCGCCATCGGCGAGCAGGAACTCCACGGTACCGGCGTTCTCGTAATTCACGGCCTTGGCCGCGCGAACCGCCAGGTCGCCGATGTAGGCGCGCTGTTCCGGGGTCAGCTGAGGGCTGGGGGCGATCTCGATGAGCTTCTGGTTGCGGCGCTGGATCGAGCAATCGCGCTCGAACAGATGCACCACGTTGCCGAAGCTGTCACCCAGGATCTGCGCCTCGATGTGCTTGGGGTTGACGATGCATTTTTCCAGGAACACTTCCGCCGAGCCGAAGGCCTTGGTGGCCTCGGAGATCACGCGGGGGAAAGCTTGCTCGAGCTCTTCGCGGCTGTTGCAACGACGGATGCCACGACCGCCACCACCCGAGGTGGCCTTGAGCATGACCGGGTAACCGATGCGATCACCTTCGGCCAGGGCTTCGTGGATGTCGGCGACGTTGCCTTCGGTACCGGGCGTTACCGGTACACCGGCCTGGATCATGGTGCGGCGCGCTTCAGTCTTGTCGCCCATGCGGCGAATGACGTCGGCGGCAGGGCCGATGAACTTGATGCCACGCTCTGCGCAGATTTCCGCGAGCTCGGCGTTTTCCGACAGGAAACCGTAACCTGGATGCAAGGCATCACAGCCGGTTTCCACGGCAAGGTTGACCAGCTTGCGCGGGTTCAGATAGCCGGCCAGGGGCTCGGCTCCGATGCTGTAGGCCTCGTCGGCGCGCTTGACGTGCAAGGCATGACGGTCGGCGTCGGAATAGATCGCCACAGAGCGAATGCCCATCTCGGCGCAGGCACGCACGATCCGAACTGCGATTTCACCCCGGTTGGCGATCAGGATTTTTTTTATCACTGGAGTCTTCCCAAAGCCGATGGAACACACGAGCCGGATTCCCCGGTCGGCGCGTGGCCAGAGGTTGCTGGCCAGTCGCAAACCAACCCTATCGCTGTAGGTTGATAAACAAAAATCAATATTTGTTAGGGTCGACATAAGCAAAAGCTTATAGTGCCGTAACAAGGTTTTGCGGGAGACTGGGGAAAAATGCGTAAGTCCTTGATGCGTATGACATTGCGTCAACTGCAGATCTTCAACGAGGTGTGCGATCTGCGTTCCTACAGCCGTGCGGCAGAGGAAATGGCGTTGACGCAACCCGCCGTAAGTCTACAGATCCGCCAGCTCGAGGAGCTGATTGGCCAGCCGCTGTTCGAGTACGTGGGCAAGAAGCTCTACCTGACCGAAGCGGCCGAGGCCCTGCAGCGCGCCAGCCGGGACATCTTCGGTCGCCTGGAAAACCTCGACATGCAGCTCTCGGACATGCAGGGCTCACTGCAGGGCCAGCTGAAACTTGCGATCGAATCCAGCGCCAAGTACTTCGTACCCCACCTATTCGCCGCGTTCAAGCAACGCCATCCAGAGGTCAACCTGACCCTGACGGTGGTCAATCGGGCACAGGCGATCCGCCGGCTTTCGGACAACCGCGACGACCTGATCATCATGTCGATGGTGCCCCAGGACATGGGGCTTGAGTTCATGCCGTTCCTGAACAACCCGATCGTGGCCGTGGCACCGCCGGACCATCCACTGTGCAAGCTGGAGAAGCTGCGCCTGCAGGACCTCGAGCCTCATACCTTGCTGATTCGCGAGCAGGGTTCGGGCACCCGCAAGGCCTGCGAGGAATACTTCAAGGACAAACGCGTGCACTTCACTCAGACGCTGGAAGTCGCCTCGGCCGATGCCCAGCGCGAGTGCGTGATCGCAGGCCTGGGAATCGCCCTGCTCACCCGCCATGCGCTGAACCTGGAGTTGGCCACCGGGGTGCTGAAAGAACTGCCGGTAGAGGAGCTGCCGCTGTATCGCAGTTGGTGCGTGGTGCAGTCCAAGGCCAAGCGGCAATCACCGGTGGCCTTGGCCTTTCTTGCATTCATACGTAATGAACGAGCGAAAATCAGCGGGCTTGTGGAGCGATTTTCGGGGAAGATGCCGCCGATACCTGCCAAACCGTGATGTCTCGCAGGTCGGGGTAATCGGTAATGTCGCGCAGCAACTGACGCTGGTCGCAGTAGCTTTCGATCGCGCGGCGGAACTCCATGCGACGCTGGTCCTTTTCCTGCTGCTTGCGAGCTTTGGCGGTGGGTTGGAACGAACCGTCATGATCACGTGCCATTGCCTGTCTCCCAGTTAGGATGCGGGGAGCTTCAGGTTGGCCTTGCAGGTTTACGGTTTGGCTGTGGATTGGTGACAAAACCGTGAAATTTGCTTTGCCTGTTCTGGCCCTTCGCGGTTTACCCGCGAACAGCCTGCATCGGCAGCAGGCTCAGTCGTCGGTCGCCTTGATCGACTTGGGCGACAGTCGCAGGCTACGCAAACTGCGTTTCACGCTCTTGAGGTGATTCACCAGGCTCGGTCCGCGGGCCATGGCCACGCCCATGGCCAGTACGTCGATCACTACCAGGTGAGCGATTCGCGAAGTCAGCGGGGTGTAGATCTCGGTGTCTTCGTGCACGTCGATGGCCAGATTGACGGTGGACAACTCGGCCAACGGCGTCTGGCTCGGACAAAGGGTGATCAGGTTGGCGCCGCTTTCACGCACCAGATTGGCGGTGATCAACAGATCCTTGGAGCGACCCGACTGGGAAATGCACACCGCTACATCGCCAGGTTTGAGGGTCACCGCCGACATGGCTTGCATGTGCGGGTCGGAGTACGCCGCAGCGCTGAGCAATAGGCGGAAGAACTTGTGCTGGGCATCGGCGGCCACCGCGCCGGAGGCACCGAAACCATAGAACTCTACGCGCTGGGCCTGGGCCATGGCGGTCACCGCCTGCTGCAGAGCCTGGGGATTGAGGTGCTCACGCACTTCCATCAGGGTGTGCAGGGTGGTATCGAAGATCTTCAGGCTATAGTCGGCGACCGAGTCATCTTCGTGGATGGCGAACTGGCCGAAACTGGCGCCTGCCGCCAGGCTCTGGGCCAGCTTGAGCTTGAGATCCTGGAAGCCCGAACAACCAATCGCGCGGCAGAAACGTACGATGGTCGGCTCGCTGATGCCCACGCTGTGGGCAAGGTCGGCCATCGAGCTGTGCATGACGGCAGCCGGATCGAGCAGCACATGGTCGGCCACTTTCAGTTCCGATTTGCGCAGCAAATGGCGCGATTGGGCGATATGTTGCAACAGATTCACAGGCTGGACTCGGTTATGATCGGCTGGCCGGGATGTAGCTTTCTTGTAGTTATACTACATGACCAGCGACCCGCCCAGCTAAACCAATGTGGAGAGTGGTGGTTTTGACTATTCCTTGCGACATCCTGGTCTTCGGCGGTACGGGCGATCTGGCCCTGCACAAACTACTGCCGGCGCTCTACCACCTGTACCGCGAGGCCCGCCTGCACAATGCCGTGAGGATCATCGCCCTGGCGCGGCGCAACCTGCCCCGGGATGAATACCTCAAGCTCGCCGAACGCAATTGCAGGGCGCAGATCGCCCGCCAGGATTTCGACGAAGAGGTCTGGCGACGTTTTTGCGCACGCCTGGACTACATCGCCATGGATGCCTCGCAAAGTGCCGATTTCGTTCGCCTGGCACGCTACCTGGGCGAGCCTGGCGGCTTGGCGCGCATCTACTACCTGGCGACCGCACCCAACCTGTTCGTGCCCATCGCCAACCATTTGCGCATCGCAGGCCTTGCCGACAGCGAGGCGCGTATCGTGCTGGAAAAACCCATCGGCCACTCCCTTGAGTCAGCCACGGCCATCAACGAAGCGATCGGCGCGGTGTTCGACGAGTCCCAGGTGTTTCGCATCGATCACTACTTGGGCAAGGAGACCGTGCAGAACCTCATGGCGCTACGTTTTGCCAACGCCCTCCTGGAGCCGGTCTGGCGCAATGGCCAGGTCGACCACGTGCAAATCAGCGTCTGCGAGACATTGGGCGTGGAGAACCGCGGCGCCTACTACGACCGCGCAGGCGCAACCCGTGACATGCTGCAGAACCATCTGCTTCAGCTTCTGTGCCTGGTGGCCATGGAGCCGCCGGCACAGTTCGAAGCCGAAGCGGTGCGTGACGAGAAAGTGAAGATCCTGCGTGCCCTCAAACCGATCACCGGTCAGGATGTGCAGGACAAGACCGTGCGCGGGCAATACGGCGCCGGCCGGATCGGCGGCCAGGAAGTGCCGGCCTACTACTTCGAAAAGGACGTGGACAACGACAGCGACACCGAGACCTTCGTCGCGGTCCAGGCGCACATCGATAACTGGCGCTGGGCTGGCGTGCCCTTCTACTTGCGTACCGGCAAACGCATGGCACGACGCTCCTCGCAGATCGTCATCCAGTTCAAACCAGTGCCCCATGAGCTATTCAGTGGCGGGCAGGTCAACCAGTTGCTGATCCAGCTGCAACCCGATGAACGCATCAGCCTGCGCATGATGACCAAGAGCCCGGGCAAAGGCATGCGTCTGGAGCCGGTGGAGCTGGACCTGAACCTGGCTCAAGTGTTCGGCCAGACCCGTCGCTGGGAAGCCTACGAGCGGCTGCTGCTGGATGTGCTCGCGGGCGATTCGACCTTGTTCATGCGTCGCGATGAGGTCGAAGCCGCCTGGGCCTGGATCGACCCGATCCTGCAAGGCTGGGAAGAGCACTTCCAGGCGCCTCGCCCCTACCCTGCCGGTAGCAACGGCCCGGAGCAGGCCAACAGCCTGCTGGCCCATCAGGGCCGGCATTGGCACAGCTGAAATCGATCAGCTCATCAGGATGCTCGGGGATTTATCCAGCAAAGCCTTGAACGCCTGGGCATCCAGCGGCCTGCTGATCAGATACCCCTGCGCCTCATCGCACCCGTGATCATGCAGGAAGGCAAGCTGCTCCTGGGTTTCCACCCCTTCAGCCACGACCTTCAAGCCCAGACTCTTGGCCATGGCGATGATCGCGCGGATGATCGCCGCATCCTGGCTGCCCTCCTGCAGACCGCGAATGAACGCCTGGTCGATCTTCACGTAGTCCACCGGGAAGCGCTTGAGATAGCTCAGCGAGGAGTAGCCGGTACCGAAGTCGTCGATCGCCAACTTGACCCCCAGCTGGTGCAGTTGCTGGAACGTCGAGATGATGTGCTCGACGCTGTCCAGCAATTGGCTCTCGGTCAGTTCCAGCTCCAGCAACTGCGGCGCAAGGCCCGTTTCTGCCAGCACCTGACGCACCAGGCTGACGATCTTGCCTTGGCGTAGTTGATAGCCGGAGAGGTTCACCGAAACCCGCACGCTCATGCCCTGACGCCGCCATTCAAAAGCCTGCCAGCACGCTTCGCGCAGCACGAACTCGCCCATCGGCCCGATCAGTCCGGTTTCTTCGGCAAGGCCGATGAAGTCGCCCGGCGGCACCATGCCCCACTGCGGATGCTGCCAGCGCACCAGCGCTTCGGCGGCGAGCAGGCGGCCGCTGCGCAGGCAAAGCTTGGGTTGGTAGTAGACCAGCAATTGGCCTTCGTCGATGGCTTTGCGCAAGTGGTTTTCCAGCTGCAGGCGCTCCAGGGTGCTGGCGCGCAGGCTTTCGGTATAGAACTGGAAGTTGTCGCCGCCCAGATGCTTGGCATGCTGCTTGGCCATGTCCGCCTGGCTGAGCAATGCGTTGAGGTCGAAACTGGGGTCCGACAACACACTGATGCCGACCGAGGCACTGATCACCAGCTCATGCCCACCCAGACGTTGCGGGACGCGCAGCTTGTCGAGCAGGCGGGTCGTCACTCGCACCAGGCTGGAAAGGTTGCTGTAGCCATCGAACAGCACGACGAACTCATCGCCAGACAAGCGCGCGACAGTGTCTGCTTCAGGTACCGCATTGGCGATGCGCAGGGCCATTTTTTTCAACAGCTGGTCGGCCAGTTCGTGGCCCAAGCTTTCGTTGAGCAGCTTGAAGCGGTCCAAGTCGATGTGCAGCAACGCCAGGCTGCGCCCGTTCACCCGAACCCGTTGCCCGGCCTCATGCAAACGCAGGCGGAACAAGGCGCGGTTGGCCAGCCCGGTGAGGTCGTCGTAGTGGGCCAGGTAGCGCAGGCGCTCCTCCGACTCCCGTCGGGCCGACAGGTCGGTGAAGAAGCCTACGATATTGCTGATGTTGCCCCGCGCGTCACGTACGCCATTGAGCTGCAACCACTGGGGATACAGCTCGCCGTTGCGTCGCGCCTCGACCAGCTCGCCCTGCCAGCGCCCCTGCTGCTCCAGCGCCTGGCCGATCGCCTGGCTGTGACGCCGGGCGTCACGGCTGCAGGGCAACTCCAGGGCATTGCGCTGCAATAGCTCTTCCCGGTCGAAGCCTGTGATTTGGCAAAAGGCCTGGTTGACAGCCAGCAGCTGGAAGCCCGCATCGAGGATCGCGATCCCTTCACTGGCCGCTTCGAACACCGTGGCCGCCAGACGCTGCTGCTCTTCCTGCTCCTTTTGCGCGGTGATGTCACGTCGTGTGCCGAGCATGCGCAGGACTCGGCCGTCGGCGGCGTGTTCCACGGCACGGCCTCGGTCTTCGATCCAGCGCCAGTTCCCCTGGGTATGCCGGATGCGGTATTCGACCCGGTAGTCCTCGGTACGGCCTTTGAGGTGTTCGACCAATGTCCTGCGCAGCAACGGCAGATCGTCCGGGTGCAGGCGCGGCTTTAGGTCGGCGCGTACCGAGCGGACCTGCTCCGGGTCCAGGCCGAACAAGGCGTACAGCTGCGTGTGATGCACTTCGTCGGTGAGCAGGTTCCAATCCCACAACCCCAACTCGCTGGCCTGAAGCGCCAGGGCCAGGCGCTGCTCGCTCTTGCCCAGGGCCTGGTTGGCCAGGTCCAGCTCATGGCTGCGTTGAAGCACCCGCTGCTCGAGCCCAGCCTGGGCCTGGCGCAGTTGGTCTTCGGCATGACGACGCTGCCGCACCTCGACGAGCAACGCCTGGTTCAGTTGCTCACCGCGGTGTTGGGCGCTCTGCAGGTGTTCGATCAGCGCCTGGTTCTGGAAACGGCGCAACAGGCTGCGCTCGAGCAAGCGGTTGACCTGCCAGGCCACCACCATCAGCGTCCCCAGCAGGATCAGGCCGAGCCAGCCCCAGCCGCGCTGCGCACCGGCATCGAAGTAGAACAGGAACACGATGGGCGGCAACAGGCAGGGCAAGGCGAAACTGAGAAACGCTGGCAGGCTCACGGCATAGGCGACACTGGCCGACAACGCCGCCGCCCCCAACAGTCCGAACACCCAGGCCTGCTGCACGAAATCGTCCACCGGCACCAAGGCGATCGCCGCACAGGCCAAGGTCAGGCCGCTGAAGGCCGAACCGGACAGGAACATGTGCTGCCAGGACGCCTTGGCTTGACGCGCTGGCGTGGCCGCATCGAAGGCCGCGACCTGGATCACCCGCAGGGCCACCAGCGCCAACAGCCAGGCCAGCCATACGCTGACCAGCAGATAGCGCTCAGGGCTCCACAACAGCCAGGCGCACAGCAGGCCATTGATCAGCATCAGCAGGGTGGGCAGCAATGAGCCCTGATAGAGAAGACGGGTACGCTCGATGCAGAGCTGGGTCGCAAATTGCCTGCGCACACTCCTTGCCGTCTCCGGCGATGCTCCGATCGCCGCGAAATCCTGGGTCATAGGGTCGTGTTCTTGTTGTGTTCTTGTATTGGCAGACCGCAAAAGTGCAGCGAGCATACACAAGCCATGGCCTGGGCCAAACTGCTCTACGTCATGTTTTCAAAAATACCGGCGGCCGTTTACCCAGACCGCTCAAGAACAGGCCTCTGCCCAGGCCGCCGATGAACGGCCTGGCACCGCCTGCAAGATTTCTCCGGGGGCCGTTTGCCCCTGCCCCCTGCGCGGCCCTAGAATGGCCGGATGCGCAATGATGACCTCTCCCTCCTGCTGAACTCCCTCAACGATGCCCAGCGCCAGGCCGTAGCGGCCCCGCTGGGGCGTCAATTGGTGCTGGCCGGTGCCGGCTCGGGCAAGACCCGCGTGCTGGTGCACCGTATCGCCTGGCTGATCCAGGTCGAACAGGCCTCCCCCCACTCGATCCTGTCGGTGACCTTCACCAACAAGGCCGCGGCCGAAATGCGCCAGCGGATCGAGCAATTGCTGGGCATCAATCCGGCCGGCATGTGGGTGGGGACCTTCCACGGCCTGGCGCACCGACTGCTGCGCGCCCACTGGCAGGAAGCCCGGCTGGTGCAGAATTTCCAGATTCTGGACAGCGATGATCAGCAGCGGCTGATCAAGCGGGTGATCCGCGAGCTCGGCCTCGACGAGCAGCGCTGGCCCGCCCGCCAGGCCCAATGGTTCATCAACGGCCAGAAGGATGAAGGCCTCCGTCCACAGCATATCCAGGCCGGTGGCGATCTGTTCCTGGGCACCATGCGCAGCATCTACGAGGCCTACGAACAGGCCTGCGAACGCGCTGGGGTCATCGACTTTTCCGAATTGCTGCTTCGCGCCCTGGACCTGTGGCGCGACCACCCTGGCCTGCTCGAACACTACCAGCGGCGCTTCCGCCACCTGCTGGTGGACGAGTTCCAGGATACCAACGCCGTGCAGTACGCCTGGCTGCGCCTGCTTGCCGCAGGCGGCAGCAGCCTCATGGCGGTGGGCGACGACGACCAGTCGATCTACGGCTGGCGCGGCGCCAAGATCGAGAACATCCATCAGTACACCGCTGACTTCCCCGACGCCGAGCTGATTCGCCTGGAGCAGAACTACCGCTCCACCGGCGGTATCCTCAAGGCCGCCAACGCCCTGATCGCCAACAACAGCGGGCGCCTGGGCAAAGAGCTGTGGACCGACATGGGTGAAGGCGAGCCGCTGACCCTCTATGCCGCGTACAACGAGCATGACGAAGCGCGCTATGTGGTGGAGACCATCGAGAGCTTCATCAAGCAGGGCAATGCCCGCAGCGACGTGGCCATCCTGTACCGCTCCAACGCCCAGTCGCGGGTGCTTGAAGAAGCCTTGCTGCGCGAACGCATTCCCTACCGGATCTACGGCGGCCAACGCTTCTTCGAGCGCGCCGAGATCAAGAACGCCATGGCCTACCTGCGCCTGCTCGAAGGCCGCGGCAACGACGCCGCCCTGGAGCGGGTGATCAACGTGCCACCGCGCGGCATCGGCGAAAAGACCGTCGAGGCGATCCGCGAACATGCCCGGCACAGCCAGTTGTCGATGTGGGAGGCCATGTGCCAGCTGTTGGCGGCCAAAGCTCTCAAGGGCCGTGCCGCCAGTGCCTTGGGCGCGTTCATCGAGTTGATCGAGAACCTCGCTGCCAAGGTCCTGGAAATGCCTTTGCACCTGATGACCCAGACCGTCATCGAGCAGTCCGGCCTGATCCTCTATCACCAGGAAGAAAAAGGCGAAAAGGGCCAGGCTCGGGTAGAAAACCTTGAGGAACTGGTCAGCGCGGCGCGCAACTTCGAGACCAGCGAGGAGGATGCCGACCTGTCGCCGCTCTCCGCCTTCCTCGGCCACGCCTCCCTGGAGGCCGGCGATGCCCAAGCCGACGAGCACGAGGACAGCATCCAGCTGATGACGCTGCACAGCGCTAAGGGATTGGAGTTCCCCTATGTGTTCCTGGTCGGCATGGAAGAAGGCCTGTTCCCCCACAAGATGAGCCTGGAAGAACCCGGCCGTCTGGAAGAAGAACGCCGCCTGGCCTATGTGGGCATCACCCGGGCCATGCGCCAGCTGATCATGACCTACGCCGAAACCCGCCGTCTGTATGGCAGCGAGACCTATAACAAAGTGTCACGTTTCGTACGGGAAATTCCGGCAGGCCTGGTTCAAGAGGTGCGCTTGTCCAACTCGGTCAGGCGTCCCTTCGGTGGCAGCCAGAGCCAAGCGAGCAGCCTGTTCGCCAATGCCAGCATCCCACAGACCGCGTTCAACCTTGGCCAGCGCGTGCAACACGCAGTGTTTGGCGAAGGCGTGATCCTCAACTTCGAAGGCTCTGGTGCCCAGGCACGGGTGCAGGTCAACTTCGCCGAGGGCAGCAAGTGGTTGATGCTGGGGTATGCCAAGCTGGAAGCGATCTGAGGCCCGCTGGCACTGACCCCGTGCGAGTAGGGCTTACCGCAGGCTTCGCCAGCTCCCCAGGTTCAGTGCTGCCGCCTCCTACAGATCTTGACGAATGGTCCTATCCAGCAATCAGTCTTGCCTCAGACCATTCAGGCAAAAGCTGGAAACATTATGGCGCTGGTCATGTCTCCTACAACATGTGCAACATGACGCGCGTGCAATCCACCCACAGGGGATATCCCATCTATGCAACGTTTTCTTAGCATCGTACTGGCGCTGTGCGTCGGCCTGACGCTGAGCCTGGATGCCAACGCCAAGCGTTTCGGCGGCGGCAAGAGCTCGGGCTCCGCGCCTATCCACCAGACCCGCCAGGCTGCGCCAACCACACCTGCCGCCGCGCCGACCGCTCCTGGCCGTGCACCGGCCGCCGCCAGCGGTGCTTCGCGCTGGCTGGGCCCACTGGCCGGTATCGCCGCCGGTGGTCTGCTGGCCTCCATGTTCATGGGCGACGGCTTCCAGGGCATGCAGATCTTCGACTTCCTGATCATGGGCCTGATCGCCTTCCTGGTGTTCCGCTTCATCGCCGCCCGCCGCCGCCAGCAGCAGCCGCAGATGGCCGGTGCCGGCAATGCGCCCTACCAGCGTGAAACCCATGCCCAGCCAGCCCAACCGTCGGTCTTCGGTGGCGCTTCGGCCGCTGCTGGCGCACCGGTCATCAACGCTCCGGCCTGGTTCAACGAGCAAAGCTTCCTATCCGCTGCCCGCACTCACTTCATGTCGCTGCAGCAGCACTGGGATGCCAACGAAATGGACAAGATCGCCGAATTCGTCACCCCGCAGATGCTCGAGTTCCTCAAGCGCGAGCGTGCCGACCTGGGTGATGGTTTCCAGTCCACCTACATCGACAACCTCGATGTGCAGCTCGAAGGCGTCGACGATCGTGCCGACAAGACTGTCGCCACCCTGACCTTCCATGGTGTATCGAAGACCTCGCGCTTCGACCAGGGTGAAGCATTCAGCGAAAGCTGGCACATGGAGCGCGCCCAAGGCGAAAACCAGCCTTGGCTGCTCGCCGGTATCCGCCAGAACGGCTGATCTACCGCGTTGCACTCAAAACCCCGGGCTTGCCCGGGGTTTTTGCTTTTGGCACAGCGGGCTACTAGGGTATAAACCGCAGCGTTGTCATCAAGGCCAGAGGATGTAAGCCGTGGAAGAAGTGATCGATCAGCTCCGTGAAGCCAATGAACCCGTGCCGGTGCCACTGGAATTGCCGGACGAGGACCTGTTGGTAGAAATCGAGGAAGAGTTGCTGATCAACATGCCGTTCGGCCTGCGTGAGTTCCTGCTGACGGTCAGCGACGTGGTGTACGGCAGCCTGGAGCCGGTGACCGTCACCGATCCCCAGTCCCACACCTACCTGCCAGACGTTGCCGCCAACGCCTGGGATGCTGGCGTGCCACGCGACCTGGTCCCGCTGTGCCAGGATGGGGACAACTACTACTGTGTCGAGGAAGACGGCACCGTGGTGCTGTGGGACGCCGAGGAAGAAGCGATCAGCGAAGATAACTGGGAAACCGTCTGGCACTGGGTCCGGGACGTCTGGCTGGAAAGCTGAACCGTACTTCCCGCAAAGCTCGTGCACCTCGGTGCGACGTAATTTCTTGCGCCAGGAGATGGCTCATAGCCACCACCCAACGTAGAATCGCCAGGCGTTCTGCGCCTGGCGGCGGCGTTACCGTTCCATCCCCTCGGACTGCGACGTCGCCTTGCGCAGAGAGCGCAAACGCTCAATGGGTTTGATCACGGTTGTTTTCCAGCGTTTCCAGCAAGGCGATTTGCATGCGGGTATGCACCCGGATGAACCATCGCCATAGC
Source organism: Pseudomonas sp. HMSC08G10 (assembly GCF_001808425.1). Taxonomy (NCBI): domain Bacteria; kingdom Pseudomonadati; phylum Pseudomonadota; class Gammaproteobacteria; order Pseudomonadales; family Pseudomonadaceae; genus Pseudomonas; species Pseudomonas sp. HMSC08G10. The sequence goes on from NZ_KV793298.1 coordinate 443,549, forward strand.
AAGGCCACCACCACCGCTGCCACGACTGCGATGACCAGCAGCAACTCGTTGGTCGGCAGGATGCTCGCCGAAAGCGCCGACAGCAGCAGGAAGATCACCAGCAGCGACAGCAACGGAATCACCTCGGCAATTACCCGACGGACACGTTGAGTGTGCCGTCCGGCCATCTCCGGCTTCACGCTCATCTCCGCCAACAGCATCGATAGCGCCTTGAGCTTGCGATAGGCGGCAATCAGGAAAGGCAGCGACAACAACAAGGCGGCCCCCCAGATCACCGCCTTTTGCTGACTGACATCGCTGACCCATTCGCTCAACCAGTTGCCGATGCGCACGGCAAAGTAACCACCGCTAAAGAAAATCGCGATGACTAGCGCCAGGTTGACACCTACCTGCAACAGAATACGCCGGATCATCGCCGCGACCATCGCACCCTCGCCATGGGGCTGGATGCTGCGTAGCCATTCCCCGTACAACGACAGCACCCGCGCCAGACGCCCGGGCATCACCTTGCCAAGCTTGAGTGAGAGCGGATCGGCTGCGCGAATCAGATAGGGCGTAAGCAAGGTAGTGATGGCCGACACGGCCACAGCCACCGGATAAAGAAAATCGCTGGTGACCTGCAAGGTCATGCCCAAGGCAGCGATGATGAAGGAAAACTCGCCAATCTGTGAAAGCCCCATGCCAACACGCAGCGAAGTGCGTCCATCATTGCCGGCGATGAATGCCCCCATGCCGCACGACAGCATCTTGCCCAGCACCACCGCCAGGGTGATCACTGCAATCGGCCAGGCGTAGTCGAGCAACACGCGCGGGTCAATCATCAGGCCGATGGCAACAAAGAAGATGGCGCTGAACAGGTCGCGTACGGGCTCGATCAGACGTTCGATCTTCAGCAACTGCCTGGATTCGGCCATGATAGCGCCGATCAGGAACGCACCCAGGACCATGCTGTATTCGAGCTTGACCACCAACAGACAAAAACCGAAGCACAGTCCCAGTACAGTGATCAGGAGCATCTCGTTGCTTTCGAACCTCGCCACATAGGCCAACAGCCGTGGCACCAGCAGGATGCCGATCACCAGTGCAACGATCATGAACAGCGACAATTTGCCGACCGTGGAAAACACTTCGCCGGAACTGACCGTGCCGCTGACGGCGATTCCCGACAACAGGGCGATGATGCCGATGCCGAGGATATCCTCGACGATCAGCACGCCGAAGATGAGCTGGGCGAAGCGCTCGTTCTTCATCTTCAGATCATTGAGCGCCTTGACGATGATTGTGGTCGAGGAGATGGCCAGGATCGCCCCCAGGAACAGCGAGTCCATGGTGCTCCAGCCGAACCAACGACCGATCTCGAAACCGATCCAGATCATCAGGACGATTTCCAGGAAGGCGGCGATGAACGCAGTGGCGCCGACCTTGAACAACTTGCGCAGGCTGAATTCCAGGCCCAGGCAGAACATCAGAAAGATCACCCCCAGCTCAGCCAGGGTCTTGATGGTGTCCTCATCGTGGATCAGGCCAAAGGGTGGTGTGTGAGGCCCAATGATGAAGCCTGCGACGATGTAGCCCAGTACCACCGGCTGCTTGAAACGGTGGAAGAGAATGGTAACCACCCCGGCGACCAGCATGATCACGGCCAAATCCTGGATGAAACTGATGGCATGCATGGCGAGGTACTCCTTTTCTCGTTGCTCGGGCAGACCGCTCCTCTGCCAAGGCAAACCCAAGCGAGCAGCACGTACATACTGTGTTCAAAGCAGGAAAGCCCATGTTGCATGGGCTCGCTCAGGTTAACATCGCGCCTTCGCATGAATAGCCGATGCAATATGTAGAAACAGATCGGCGATTTTGCTGCCAGAGATGGCACGATCCGCGTGACGGAAGCACGTCAGGCGACGTCCCGTACCAGGATGGGGAAACCCTATGAGGGGGAAACAGAAGTGTCCGCAGATACCAGCCCCGTTTCAGCGCAACCAACCCGTGAGCACACTATGGAACCTGGAAACGCCCAGCTGACGATGACCGTCCTGATGACCCCGGACATGGCCAACTTTTCCGGCAACGTCCATGGCGGCACCCTGCTCAAGTACCTCGACGAGGTCGCCTATGCCTGCGCCAGCCGCTATGCCGGCACCTATGTGGTCACCCTGTCGGTGGACCAGGTGATCTTCCGAGAGCCTGTACATGTCGGCGAACTGGTGACCTTCCTCGCCTCGGTCAACTACACCGGCAATACGTCCATGGAAGTGGGCATCAAGGTCGTGACCGAAAACATCCGCGAGCGCTCCGTGCGGCACTCCAACAGCTGTTTCTTCACCATGGTTGCGGTCGACGACAATCGCCGTCCGGTGCAGGTCCCGCCACGCCAGCCCCAGAGCAGCGAAGAGAAGCGGCGCTTCCTGCAGGGCCAGCAGCGCCGACAGATCCGCCAGGAACTGGAACAGCGCTACCAGAACCTCAAGACCGATTCGATCTAGACGTCTAGCAACCGGCAGGGCTGCACAGCGGCCCTGTGATCGGCCTAGATAGCCAACCGCTGCGCCTCGAAGCGCACACGCGGATGGGCGATGCGGTCTTGGGCCCTGATCGGTTGCAGCTCGTAGCTCGCGCAGGCCTGGGTCTCCAGCAGCACTTCGTGCACGGCCGCAGCGGTGAACTCGAACGCCTGGACCCAGCTGTCACCGAGCAACACGCGGGCCAAGAACAGGCCGGAGGTCAAGTCACCCACCCCTACCGGCTGACGTGGGAAGGCCAGCAATGGTCGGCGCAGATGCCAGCTGTGTTCTCGAGTCACCAGCAGCATTTCAAAGGCGTCCTCGGCGCGCCCCGGATAGGACAGGTGCTTGACCAGTACCACCTGGGGGCCGCGCTCAAGCAGGCCGCGCGCCATGGCCACGCAATCATCCAAGGACTCGGCCCGACGACCACAGAAGCTGTCCAGTTCCAGCTGGTTGGGGCACAGGATATCCGCCACCGAGGCGGCTTCCTCCAAGAGAAACTCACTGACTTCGACCGGCACGATGCAGCCTTTTTCCGCATGCCCCATGACCGGATCGCACAAGTACAACGCCTTGGGGTTCACCGCCTTGATCCGCTGGACACCCGCCAGGATCGCCCTGCCCTGCTCGGCGCTGCCCAGGTAACCGGAAAGCACCGCGTCGCAATGGCCCAGCTCGCCGATGTTGGAAATGCCTTCCACCAGCGCAGGAATTTGCGCCGGAGCGAGCACTTCACCGGCCCACTGTCCATACTGGGTATGGTTGGAGAACTGCACAGTGTTCAGCGGCCAGACATTGACCCCGACCCGCTGCATGGGAAACACCGCAGCGCTGTTTCCGGCGTGGCCGAAGACCACGTGGGACTGGATAGCAAGCAGATGCGGTGTACGTTTCATGTGGGAAATTCCAAAGCTGTTTCAGTAGATGTGCGCCGCGCAGTATGAACCCGTTTGCCACCTGTACGACAGGCCAGGGACACAGTTAAGCTGGATCTACCGTTTTGGAGCATATGCAAATGTTGACCCTGGAGAACCTCTTCGTCCTGATGGTACTGGCGACCGCCGGTGCCTGGTTGTGGCACAACCATGGGCTGCGCGAAAAGGCCCTTGAACGGGTCAAGCAGCATTGCACCAAGCTTGACCTTCAACTGCTCGACGATAACGTCGCCCTCAAGCGCATCGCCTTCGTGCGCGATGCCAATGGCCGCAAGCGCCTGGCGCGTGTCTATGGGTTCGAGTTCACCGTGACCGGCGAGCAACGCCACCCTGGGACAGTGACGCAGTTCGGTGCCCACACCCTGCAGATCGAACTGGCGCCCTATCCATTTGAAATCAAGGTTCCGCCGAAGGCAGACAACGTCATCGAGATGCAGCAGTGGCGCCAGGAACATAACCGCTGGCGCAACTGATCAGGCCTCCAAGCGGCAAGCGACCAAGGCTTCCTGGAGGGTGTCCAGCAGCTGCGGCTGATCGAAGATCAACTCCAGACGTGAATCCTTGCGCCATTCGCTCGGCTGCCAAGCCAGTGCCTCGCCTTCCAGACCATTGAAGGACTGCCAGCCGGTGTCGCTGTGGATAACACCTTTTGCGCGGCGCCACGGCCAGCTTTCAAGCATTGCGAGCAAACGCGTCGCGTCGAAACGCTGCGAGGGGTGCCAGCGCCAGCCAACACTCCAGCCACCCTCGCCTTGCTGGGCGAGACAGATTGGCTGGCGAGGATCTGTCCACAGGGCGCCAGCAGGGTTCGAAGGGGTCTCCCTGGGTAGTTTGTCCACAGCCTCGAGAGGGCTCGTTGTGCCAGACGTGACGGGCAAAAGGTCCACCGACAATCGCCCATGATCGGTCCAAAGCCTCGGCAACTCGGGGAACTGTGCAGTTATCAACAGGCGCTGGGTTTCATCCAAAGCCCCAGCCTTGTTGAAAACCAGCAATGCAGCCTCGGGCAAGGCTTGCCGTTGCGCGTCGGGCAGCGGTTCACCACGGGCCAGAGCCTGTGCGTCCAGCACCATCACCAACGGCTGCACGGCCAGTACACCCACCCAGGGCGCCTGACCCAGCTGGGCCAGCAAAGACTGAGGATGGCCCAGACCGGACGGCTCGATGAACACCCGATCAGGCCGAGCCTTGCGCAACAAGCGGCCCAAGCCGACCTGGAACGGCATGCCATTGACGCAGCACAGGCAGCCGCCGGCCACCTCGCCAATAGCGATGCCATCCTCGTCCTGGCTCAGCAGCGCCGCATCCAGGCCAATCTGGCCGAACTCGTTGACCAGTATGGCCCAGCGCTCACCTGATGGGCGCTGAGCCAACAGCTGATGTATCAGGCTGGTCTTGCCAGCGCCCAATGGGCCTGCGATCACGTGGGTCGGAATGTTCTGGAGCATCGGCCATACCTTGGAAATAGCCTCCAACTATGCGCCCTCGTTGCTACCAGTCAAGCCGCCGAAAGTTATCCACACCCTCACGCCGCTTCGTCATACCAAGGCCCGAACGGATCGGGAAGACGTAGCCATGCCATCTCCCCTTGCGCCCATTCCTCGTCGGTCAGCAGACATGCATCCAGTTCTGTGGATAGCTGTGCGAAGTCGATATTCTGACCAATGAACACCAATTCCTGCCGGCAATCGCCGCACTCTTGCGTCCAATGCTTGAGGATCGCCTGGGTGCTCTCGGGGTCCTGCGGCCACTGATCCTGCGGTACGAAGCGCCACCAGCGACCGGCGAACCCATGGCGCATCATGCCGCCGGCCTGGGACCAGCTGCCCGCCTCCTGGAACTTGCTGGCCAGCCAGAAGAACCCCTTCGAACGAAGCAACCTGCCGTTGCTCCAGGGCTTGTGGATAAAATCGTGGAAGCGTTGCGGATGCAACGGGCGACGGGCCTGCCACGTCCCTGCGGCGATCCCGTACTCTTGCGTTTCCGGCACGTGCTCGCCACGCATCTCCTGCAACCAGCCAGGTGCTTGGGCCGCTTGCTCGAAGTCAAAAAGGCCAGTATCGAGAATACGCGCCAGCGGCACCTGGCCCATGACCATCGGCACGATCTGCGCCCGGGCGTTGAGGCTGCGCAGGATGGCCGTGAGTTCGTCTCGCTCATGCTGGCTGACCAAGTCGATCTTGCTCAGCAGCAGTATGTCGGCGAACTCCACCTGTTCGATCAACAGATCGCTGATAGACCGCTCGTCGTTTTCACCCAAGGATTCACCGCGGCTGGCCAGGCTGTCGGCTGCCTGGTAGTCACGCAGAAAATTGAGCGCATCGACCACCGTGACCATGGTGTCCAGGCGTGCCATGTCCGACAGGCTACGACCCTGTTCGTCACGGAAGGTGAACGTCTCGGCTACCGGCAAGGGTTCGGAAATGCCGGTGGACTCGATCAGCAGGTAATCGAAACGACCCTCGCTCGCCAGCCGCGCGACCTCCTCGAGCAAATCTTCCCTCAGCGTGCAGCAGATGCAGCCATTGCTCATCTCCACCAGCTTTTCTTCCGCCCGGTTCAGGCTGACATTGCGCTGCACCTCGCTCGCATCGATGTTGATGTCGCTCATGTCGTTGACGATCACGGCGACGCGCAGGTCTTCGCGGTTGCGCAGCACATGGTTGAGCAAAGTGCTTTTGCCAGCTCCCAAAAAGCCGGAAAGCACAGTTACAGGTAAACGGTGGGGCATTGGTCGTACCTCGACAGGCAAGCGCATTCGAAACGATGCATTGCGCATTGTTATAATATAACAATAGAATTTCGCCAAGCCGCGTTTGTCGATCCTTGCCAGAGAACCCATGATGACCAGCCTGACGCTTCCCGACATCGCCACACAGTCCCTCCCCGAGGCCGTCCCCCTGGAGTGGGTTGGTATGTGTGGAATCGCCGTGCCGTTGCAATTTGAAGGACGCACCCTCAATGCCCAAGCCGACGCGGGCGTCAATCTCGAAGACGGCGCCGCCCGAGGCATTCATATGTCGCGGCTTTACCTGGCGTTGGAAGCCCTGGAAAACACCGAGCTCAGTCCGCTGCTACTCCGTCGGCTGCTGGCGAGTTTCCTCGATACCCACGTCGGGCTCTCTTCAAAGGCGCAGGTGAGTTTGCGCTTCGAGCATTTGCTCAAAAGACCTGCCCTGGTCAGCCCCTTGGCCGGCTGGAAAAGCTATCCCGTCTGCTTGGTTGCTACGACGGACAATGAAATGTTCCACGTGGAACTCTCGGTGGTAATTCCTTACTCCTCCACCTGCCCCTGCTCCGCAGCGCTCGCCCGACAGCTGATTCAGCAGCAGTTCCTAAAGGACTTTCCAGAGCAGGTACCCGATCAATCGACCCTACTGGAATGGCTCGGCAGCAATCAGGGCATCGTCGCCACGCCCCATAGTCAGCGCAGCGAGGCCCAGGTTCGAGTACGACTGCGAGAGAATCTGCAGCACTTGCCGCTCTCCGAGTTGATCGACACGCTGGAGCGTGCCTTGGGTACGGCGGTACAAACAGCGGTCAAGCGCGCAGACGAACAGGCGTTCGCCTTGGCCAATGGACAGAACCTGATGTTCTGTGAGGATGCCGTCAGGCGTTTGCACCAGGCGCTGAGGCAAGTGCGGTGGGTAGAGGGGTTCAGCCTGCGTGTGGAACATGCAGAGAGTCTGCATGCCCACGACGCAGTGGCGATCAGTCGCTATCGGTTTTGAAGCCTCAACTGCGAGGTTTCACCGAACCGCAGTCGTTGCCCAGCCAGACCGCCTTGGTGTTCATGCTGCCCTGCTGCTGAACGCCTGAAGCGTTGAACGTGCCACTGACCTGAGTATGAAACTCCCGGTCACTGAGGAAGGTCGCCTGCCCAGTACCTTGGGCACGAGGACAACTGAATTGGAATTTCCACACGTTGCCTGTGCGATCGGTGATCTTCTGAGTACAGCCGGACTGAGGGTCCTGCAGGGGAATGTCATTGGTCCGGACCTGCTCCGGCGTCAGGCACGAGCGCACGCCCTTACCACCCACGGTAATGCCCTGCTTGGCCAGCATGCCTTCCATCATGGCGCGTTGCTCAGGTGGCAGGTTTTTCAATTGCCCGAGCATGAACTCCATGTCCGGTAATGGCTTGCCATCGACCTGCATATTGCTGGTGGTCAGCTCCCACAAGCCCGGTTGCAACATCTGCGCATGTACCAGTGGTGCGCTCAGGCCCAAGGCCAGCGCCAGCAGTGGCAGACGAATCTTCATGGATAAATGCTCCTCGATAGTACGGCCTCTGCCGATTGAGCCTTAGACGTCATTTTCGCTTCCGGGTTGCAAGGCGGGACAGGAACATGCTCTGTTATCGTCAGGCTCTCAGCAAGCAGGATGCATATGGATTTCCACAGCCCTTATTTCTTCGGCTATGTGCTTGGCCTGATTCATCTGCTAGGCATCATCGCCGCGCTGCATGCGGTGTTCACCGTGCGCACCGCCCAGGGTGCCATCGCTTGGGCGATGTCCTTGTTCTTCATCCCTTACTTCACGCTGATTCCCTACCTGGTGTTTGGGGCGCGCTCCTTCTATGCCTACATCCAAGCCAGACGCCAGGCCAATCAGGAAATGCACGTCGCCATGGCCAATCTCAACTGGCGGCCTTGGGTTGAGGAAGCGCTCACAGCGCGGGAGTCGGAGAGCTATGCCGCCCTGCGGGCAATGCCGAAACTCGGGCGCATGCCGTGCCTGGCCAACAACGAAGTGAAATTGCTGATCAATGGCCAAGCCACCTTCGAGGCCATCTTCGCAGCCATTGCCGAAGCCCGACAGGTCGTGCTGGTGCAGTTCTTCATTATCCATGACGACGAAATCGGCAAGAAACTGCAGCAACTGTTGCTGCGCAAGGCGGCAGAAGGTGTGCAGGTGTTCGTGCTATATGACCGGGTGGGGAGCCATGCGTTGCCGGCCAGCTACAGCCAGACCCTGCGGGAGGGAGGCGTGAAGATCCACGCTTTTGCCACACGCCGTGGGTGGTTCAACCGCTTCCAGGTGAACTTCCGCAACCACCGCAAGATCGTCGTCGTCGATGGCCTGCTGGGGTTCCTCGGCGGGCACAACGTGGGGGACGAGTACCTCGGCGGCCACCCTCGCCTGTCGCCTTGGCGTGACACCCACGTTCAGGTCAGCGGCCCGGTGCTTGCCTGCTTGCAGGAGTCCTTCGCCGAAGACTGGTATTGGGCCGCTCGCCAGTTGCCGCCGTTGATCCTGCCCGACACCTATCCGGATAACGGTGTGCTCTGCCAGGCATTGGCCAGCGGTCCGGCAGACCCGCAGGAAACCTGCGCACTGTTCTTCCTTGAAGCCATCCACTCGGCTACTCAGCGCGTGTGGATCACTAGCCCGTACTTCATTCCAGATGAGGCGATCTTCGCCGCCCTGCGCTTGGCGGTGTTGCGCGGCGTCGATGTGCGTATCCTCATTCCTTCACGGCCGGATCACCGCATTGTCTACGCAGCGTCCAGTCTGTTCGCCTTCGAAGCGGTGCGGGCCGGAGTGAGGATGTTCCGTTATCAGCCAGGATTCCTACACCAGAAGGTGGTGCTGGTCGATGACGAGGTGAGTGCGATCGGCAGTGCCAACCTGGACAACCGTTCGTTCCGTCTGAACTTCGAGATTACCTTGCTGACCGTCGACCGTGCCTTTGCCGACCAGGTCGAGTCGATGCTGCTCGATGACTTTGCCCAAGCCCGGGAGATCACTGCCGAAGACAGCCGCGATACGCATCGCTTGCAACAACTTGGGATGCGTATCGCCCGGCTGATTTCTCCGATCCTGTGAGTCAGCGGTAGAGGTCCTCGCGGGTCCAGGGCAGGTCATGGTGCCCATCTGCATAGGGCTTCACCGCCAGGATCTGGTGCAGGTTGATCCAGCCCTTGGAGAAGGCATAGGCGCATCCGGCCAGGTACAGGCGCCAGATGCGCAAGGTCTTCTCTGGCACCAAGGTGGCGGCTTTATGCAGTTGGTTCTCGAGGTTTTCGCTCCAGTGATTGAGCGTCTTGGCGTAGTGCAGGCGCAGGCTTTCCACGTCCACCACTTCCAGTCCGGCCTCACAGATGTTCGCCGTGATCATCGAGAGGTGCGGCAGTTCGCCGTGGGGGAAAACATAGCGGTCGATGAACTCGCCCGCGCCTCGCCCGACTGGCCGGCCATCCACGTGTTTGGCCGTGATGCCATGGTTCATCACCAGGCCGCCTTCACGCACGGCGCCGAACAGCTTCTGGCAATACAGCGCCAGGTTGGCGTGGCCGACGTGTTCGAACATACCGACACTCACCACCTTGTCGAAGCGTCCGTCCTGAGGCAGGTCGCGATAGTCCAGGATTTGCAGGTCGACCTGATCGCTCAGCCCCTCCTTCTTGACCCGATCACGACCTAGCTTGAGCTGCTCCTTGCTCAGGGTGATGCCGAACACCTTGGCGCCATACTCACGCGCGGCGAAACGCGCCAGCCCACCCCAGCCGCAACCCACATCCAGCAAGTAGTCCCCAGCCTGCAGGCGCAACTTGCGGCACAGGTGATCGAACTTGTTCTGCTGGGCTTCGTCGAGGGTGTTGTCCGGTTCGCGGAAGTACGCGCAGGAGTAGGCCATGTCCTGGTCGAGCCACAGCTGGTAGAACTCATTGGACAGGTCATAGTGGTAGGAAATGGCTTCGGCGTCGGTAGCTTTGTCATGCGCGATACGCTCTGGCGATACTTCTTCCTCGTCTTGGAGCAGCGCTTCGCTGAGCTCGTCGCAGACGCGGATGACTTCCCCGATATCGCCTTCCAGTTCCAGCTTGCCTTCGACGAAGGCGACACCCAGTTCGTCCAGGCTCGGGTGGGTCAGCTGACTGATCAGCTGAGGCTCCTTGACCAAGATGGTGACCTGTGGGCTTGGCCCTAGGTCGAACTGGTTGCCATCCCACAGCTTCAGACGCAAAGGCAAGTGCAGGCTCTGCAACGCAGGTGGAAGTTGCGCAAGCATGAATTTCCCTCCCTTCATGTGTACCGGACGCCTCATCTCATATTTGGGACGTCACCGGGGCAAGGGTAGTTCATTCACCGGAAGTTTCCGTTTATCAAGACCATGGTCTAGAGCTAATCAGTACGAATTGCTCTCAAGATTGTATACAACCTTGATTTCGCAGACTAATCTTGTGGCCCTCTGCGCTTCTTCACTCCTGGAGTAAAACCCATGAAATCCTATGATGTGGTGATCATCGGCGGTGGCCCCGGCGGCTACAACGCAGCGATCCGCGCCGGCCAGCTGGGCATGAGCGTCGCCTGCGTAGAAGGCCGCCCGACCCTCGGTGGTACCTGCCTTAACGTTGGCTGCATGCCATCGAAAGCCTTGCTTCACGCCTCGGAGCTCTACGAGGCCGCCAGCGGCGAGGAGTTCGCCCATCTGGGTATCGAGGTCAAGCCAACGCTGAACCTGGCCCAGATGATGAAGCAGAAGGACGAAAGCGTGACCGGCCTGACCAAGGGCATCGAGTACCTGTTCCGCAAGAACAAAGTCGACTGGGTCAAAGGCTGGGGCCGTCTAGACGGCGTGGGCAAGGTGATCGTGAAGGCCGAGGACGGCAGCGAAACCACCCTGCAAGCCAAGGACATCGTCATCGCCACGGGCTCCGAGCCGACTCCGCTGCCAGGCGTGACCATCGACAACAAGCGCATCATCGACTCCACCGGCGCCCTGTCCTTGCCCCAGGTACCCAAGCACCTGGTGGTGATCGGCGCAGGCGTGATCGGCCTGGAGCTGGGCTCGGTCTGGCGTCGACTAGGCGCCGAGGTGACGGTCATCGAGTACCTCGACCGCATCTGCCCTGGCACCGACGAAGAGACCGCCAAGACCCTGCAGAAGGCCCTGGCCAAACAAGGCATGACCTTCAAGCTCGGCAGCAAGGTGACCCAGGCCACGCCATCCGCCGACAGCGTCAGCCTGACCCTCGAACCCGCCGCCGGCGGGGCAGCCGAAACCCTGCAAGCCGACTACGTGCTGGTGGCCATCGGCCGTCGGCCATACACCCAGGGCCTGAACCTGGAAAGCGCAGGCCTTGTGACCGACAAGCGCGGCATGCTGACCAACGATCACCATCGCTCCTCGGTACCCGGCATCTGGGTGATCGGCGACGTCACCTCCGGGCCGATGCTCGCGCACAAGGCCGAAGACGAAGCGGTGTCGTGCATCGAGCGCATCGCTGGCAAGGCCCATGAGGTCAACTACAACCTGATCCCAGGCGTCATCTACACCCGTCCGGAACTGGCCAGCGTCGGCAAGACCGAAGAGCAGCTCAAGGCCGAAGGCCGCGCCTACAAGGTGGGCAAGTTCCCCTTCACCGCCAACAGCCGCGCCAAGATCAACCACGAGACCGAAGGCTTCGCCAAGGTCATCGCCGACGCCAATACCGATGAAGTGCTCGGCGTGCACCTGGTCGGCCCAAGCGTGAGCGAAATGATCGGCGAGTTCTGCGTGGCCATGGAGTTCTCGGCCTCGGCTGAAGACATCGCCCTCACCTGCCACCCGCACCCGACCCGCTCCGAGGCCTTGCGCCAGGCAGCGATGAATGTCGATGGCATGGCGATGCAGATCTGACGACACGCACATCGCATCGAGAAAAAACCGAGCAAGGGGCGAACATTACGGTTCGCCCCTTCTTCTAGGATGCTCAAAAAGCGACAGAACGGCGGTATTCAGAGGTCGCGACGACCTGGCCGCGCTTGAGCACCATCAGGCGCGCCGGCAGATCGAGAATCACATCACGGACCGACTGCGTGTCGATCAGCACCAGGTCGGCATCATTCCCCACCGCCAGGCCGTGGTTCCTCAATCCCAGTGCTTTGGCTGGGCTTGTGGTGAGCATCGCAAGCACGGTCGCCTGATCATCCGCGCCACCGAGATGGCAAGCCGAAAGGGCAAGCTGTGCGATGTTCAACAGATCACCCGTACCATAAGGCGTGAATGCGTTGCGGATGTTGTTGGTCGCCAGGCAGACATTCACGCCCGCGTCGCGCAATGCCCTTACCGGCGTCAGAGCGCGACGCACATTATGACTGTCACCGCGGGCGCCCAGGTGCAGGTCGGTCGCTGGCAGGCACATGACACTGATACCCGCCTGACGCAGCAGATCGATAATCGCAGCCTGTCTATCCGGGGGAACCGCTCCCAGGCTGGTCAGGTGGCCTACGCAGACACGACCTTGATACCCCTGCTCGATGGTCTTTCGCGCGAGGTACTCGATAGTCATGTTCTCGGCGTCATCGGCGAAGTCCTGGTGCAAGTCGATATCTTTGTCGTACTGCTTGGCCAGCTCGAACACGAAGTCGATGTGCTCCAGCGGCGAAACATCGTTATACGGAATTCCCCCGACGACATCGGCCCCCTTCTCCATGGCCTGGACCATCATTTCCTTCATCCCAGGCAGCTTCAAGATCCCTTCCTGGGGGAAGGCGACCACCTGGATATCAATGACGTTACGGAATCGCTCGCGCAGTTCCAGCACCACATCCAACCCCGTGAAACCTTGTGAAGGGTCGAATTCGGCATGCGCACGCACATGGGTGCTGCCCGCCTGTACCAATGCACGCAATACCTGAGTCGAACGTTCCAGAATATCTTCGCGAGTCAGGGTAGGCTTGAGCTCGGCGGTGACAGTGATCGCTTCCTGCAAGGTGCCAGAGCGATTGGCCTTGCGATGCATCACGTTGGCTTTTTCAAGATGCAGGTGCCCTTCGACGAACCCAGGAATCAGCACATTGCCGTTGCCCTGCACTTCCTGCGTCGCCTGGACGGCAATGGTCGGTGCAATCTGCGCGATCTTGCCATCCAGCACCGCCACATCTGTCAATGGCAGACTGTCGTCGATGCGTACATTTCGAAAGATCAAATCCATGCGTGTCATTCCTCGTTCAAAGGCCCGGCCACCCTGCGGCAGCCGGGTCATTGACCTGTGACCGAATCAGAAAGGCTTGGTCGGCAGGTACTTGCCGTCCAGGGTGATCACCGCGCGGGAGCCACCTTCTGGATCGTCGACCTTCTTCACGTCCAGCTTGAAGTTGATGGCGCTGATGATGCCGTCGCCGAACTTCTCATGGACCAGTGCCTTCAGGGTGGTGCCGTACACCTGCAGCATCTCGTAGAAGCGATAGATGGTCGGGTCGGTGGGGACACGGTTTTCGATGCTGCCACGCAGCGGGATGGTCTGCAGCAGCGCCACGGCGTCAGCGTCGAGGCCCAGCTTGTCACCGACAACCTGTGCAGCTTCCGCAGGCAGTGGGTGCTGACCCAGCAGCGCGGCGGTGACGAACGCTTCGGACAGACCGGTACCGTTGGTGATCTGAGCGAAGGACAGATCCTTGCGAGCCTTGGACAACAGGATGACTTCGGTCAGGGCTACGCGGGCATTCTGGCTGACTTGGGACTGGATCATGGTGATATCTCCGTTGGGGGATGAAAGGGGTTCACACAGCGCGCTGAAGCTGATGGGCGACAGCGCGGACATTGGGGTTGCTGGCCAGGGACACGAACTGGCCGGTACGGCCATCGAAGGCGTCGATGCAGCCGCTCTCGATGTCGTAGATCCAGCCATGCAGCGCGACACGGCCCTCCTCGAGGGCCAGGCGTACGGATGGGTGCGTCTGGATGTTGGCCAACTGGGCAATCACGTTCTCGCGCACCATGGCCTCGACCTTCGCCTGCGGGTCCTTGTGGTTACGCGCCTCGTTCACCACCCGGGCGGAGTCGGCATAGCGCAGCCAGCCGGCCACGGCAGGCATGTGGTCCAGGCATTTGCAGGTAGCGATGGCCGTCATGGCGCCACAATCGGAGTGGCCGCAGATCACGATGTCCGATACCTGCAGCGCGGCGACGGCATATTCCACCGAAGCCGACACGCCACCCGGCTCGGGGCCGTAGGACGGCACGATGTTGCCGGCGTTGCGGATGACGAACAGATCACCCGGCTCACGCTGGGTCACCAGCTCTGGTACCAGGCGGCTGTCCGAGCAAGAGATGAACAACGCCCGCGGGCTTTGCTGGGTCGCCAGGTTCTTGAACAGGCCCACGCGCTCGGGGAAGGCGTCTCGCTGGAATTTCAGGAAACCGTCGATGATGTCTTTCATGGCTGACTCCTCAGGTCGCGATGCGATGAGGCAAAGGTTACTCAGCCCATTTCATAAGGTAAAAGTCTCATTTATGATGGACTGCATCAGATAATCTTATGAGAAAGACCCATGCTGGCACGGCATATCCAGTACTTCCTGGCCGTCGCGCAACACCAGAGCTTCACGCGGGCCGCGACGGCCCTGCACGTCTCGCAGCCGGCCCTGTCCCAGCAGGTCCGGCAACTGGAGGAAAGCCTCGGTGCGCAGTTGTTCGATCGCTCAGGCCGCACGACGCGGCTGACCGATGCCGGGGAGGTCTATCTACGTTATGCACAGCGGGCGTCTCAGGAATTGCAGGAGGGCAAGCGCGCCATTCATGACGTGGGCGACTTGAGCCGAGGCTCGCTTCGGGTGGCCGTCACCCCGACTTTCACCACTTACCTGGTGGGCCCGCTCGTCGAGGCATTCCACGGCCACTATCCGAACATCACCTTGAACGTGCGTGAAATCGCCCAGGAGCGCATGGAAGAACTGCTGCTATCCGATGAGCTGGACGTCGGAATCGCGTTCGAAGAAGTGCATGCCCAAGACATCGAGGCCTACCCGCTGCTGGTCGAAACCCTCGCCCTGGTGGTCGGCGCAAAGCATCCGCTGGCCGGGCAACGCGTCATTGGGCCAGAAGCCTTGAACGCCGAATCGCTGATCCTGCTCAGCAGCGAGTTCGCCACCCGCGAGCAGATCGACCGATACTGCCGCCAGCACGACATCCGCCCGCGTGTGCAAATGGAGGCCAATGCCATCAGCGCGGTCATTGAAGTGGTCCGCCGAACCACACTGTCCACCCTGCTGCCCGCCACCATCGCCCTCGCCCACGACGAGCTGGTAGCCATCGAGCTGGACCCGCTGCGACTCCAGCGCACCGCCGTGCTCATGCAGCGCAAGGGCGCCTATCAGAGCGCGGCGGCACGTGCGTTCATTGAATTGGCCACGGAGGTCGTTGGACGCTTGGAGAAGCGCCCGGGCCAGGGAGGCGACCGCTCGTGAGCTGGCTACTCGGAACGTCGTTTGTCCACACAGGCGGGAGCACGATTCAGACGCCAATGGGTCGGTAGCATCGGCCCATGGGGGTAAAGGCGGCTAATTCATCAAGTCCCTGCTGGTTCTACTGACACAGGTTCCTTTCCGTGCTGCTTCGACGTAGCCTCTGAAACTGTATTACTCGTTCCCCGCGAGACAGGAGATCATTCGAGTGTCAGTAGAAAAATTATCATGACCAGACATTCCTCCTTGCCGCCTCTTAACGCGCTCAGAGTCTTTGAGGTGGTTACCCGCCATTTGAATTTCCGGCTGGCCGCCGAGGAACTGGGAGTGACGCAGGCTGCTGTGGCGCAGCAAATTCGAGGGCTTGAGGCAATTCTCGAGTTGAAGCTGTTCGAGCGACTGCCCCGGGGGTTGCGCATGACGGATCCGGGGAGGACCTACAGCCTTGCCATTCGTGAGGCCTTCGCCTTGATCAGCACGGCCACTGAGGCCCTCAAACCCGATGATCTGGATCTGACGGTCAGTGTCACGCCAACATTTGCGGCAAAGTGGCTAATACCCAGGCTGTCTTCGTTCTCAGCAGAGCATCCTCAGATCAATCTGCAGGTACTCGCCACTGATCGAATTTCTCAATTCCGACCTGACGGAGCGGATATCGCTGTCCGCTACGGGCGAGCGCCTTTCGAGAACATGCTCAATGCCAAGCTCCTTTTGCCTGAACGTATCGTTGCGGTCGGTAGTCCGGCCCTGATCGAGAAACTCGGTAGGCCAGAGAGCGTAGAGAAGCTCCAGGAATACACACTGCTGCATGACGCACACAACTTTTGGCCGCAGTTCATTGAACAAGCCTTCCAGAGTACCGTGCTCCTACCCTTCAGAAATGTACGGTTCAATCAGACGGTGCTAGCTATCGAGGCAGCTGCAGCCGGGCAAGGGCTGGCCTTGGCTAGCTACTACTTTGTCAAAGCAGATATAGAAGCGGGCAGATTAGCGCTGGCGATGACTCACCAGATGAGTTTGGAGAAAGCCTACTACCTGGTCTGGCCGCGAAACGCCCATCAGCCGGCGGCCCTTGAAACGGTGCGTGAATGGCTGATGGCGCAAGCTAGCCAATAAAAAATCTACTGACTTGAAGAAGCGTTGATGTCTCTCTGGTGAGCGCTGGGCAGTGCTAGTCTCAATTCACCAACAACCCATCCACGCCTCATTCAGGAGGATGTAATGTCAGTAGAAAAAGTAGCAATCGTCACGGCCGGTGGTAGCGGCATGGGAGCAGCAGCAGCACGTCGACTGGCTGCTGATGGCTTCAAGGTCGGTATCCTGTCGTCCTCGGGCAAAGGGGAAGCGCTGGCACAGGAACTGGGTGGTATTGGGGTAACCGGTAGTAACCAGTCGAATGAAGACCTGCAACGCCTGGTCGACGCGGTCATTCATAAATGGGGTCGTATTGACGTACTGGTAAACAGCGCCGGGCACGGCCCCCGTGCGCCGATTCTCGAGATCAGCGATGAGGATTGGCATAAGGGTATGGAAACATACCTGCTCAACGTGATCCGCCCTACGCGACTGGTGACGCCATACATGCAGCGTCAGAACGGCGGTGCGATCATCAACATTTCTACTGCCTGGGTGTTCGAGCCAAGCGAACTCTTCCCGACTTCGGCGGTATTCCGTGCCGGCCTGGCATCGTTTAGCAAAATCTTTGCTGACAAGTATGCTGCCGACAACATTCGCATCAACAACGTGCTGCCTGGTTGGATCGACAGCCTCCCTGCAACGGAAGAGCGCCGTGAAGGTGTGCCGCTCAAGCGCTATGGCACCAGCGAGGAAATCGCCGCGACGATCGCTTTTCTCGCGAGCGAAGGGGCAGCCTACATTACCGGCCAGAACATCAAAGTCGACGGCGGGGTTACCCGCAGCGTTTGATTGCCTCAGGGTCGTGCGCATTACGCGACCCTTCTTAATTCATCGGGATCGTCATGTTAGATCTGATTCTGGCCAAGGTATGGTCGGATTTATCTATCCCTGTGGGTGATAGTCCGAATCCGTTTCGCTTGATGCAGCTGGCCACGGTTGATGCCGACGGGCAACCCAAGGTAAGCACTGTTGTTTTGCGTGATGTGGATAAGTTAACCAGGTCGATCTTTTTTTATGTGGACAAACGGTCGGCGAAGTACACAGAGATGCTTGCTGAACCTCGAGTCGGCATCGCGTCCATTGATCCGACAGGCAAGCTTCAGCTTCGGTGTGAGGGCCTAGCCGAACCGTTGATAGAGACCTCGCTGCTTGCCCAGCACTGGGAGCAGGCGCGAGGGAGGACCCAAGCGCTTTTTCGTCATGGGCACATACCAGGCGAAGCGATCCCTTTACCGTCAACTGCCTATGAAACGCACAGAGACGGTTTTGAAAATTTTGCTGTAGTGGCTGTCCACCTGAACAAAGTCGAGTGGCTCGACCTTACCCAGGATATCCACCAACGGGCACGCTTCATTTGGCAAGGCGAGCATTGGCAGGCAGGTTGGATCGCCCCCTAAGACAGGATCAATTCTAATGAGCAGAATCGCTATCCACAGTGATCAGGCGCCGAAAGCTATCGGCCCGTATTCGCAAGCAGTCCACATGGGTGAATTGGTTTTCCTGACAGGGCAAATCGCACTTCATCCTGAAAAGATGGAGTTGGCTCAGGGGATTGAAGCCCAAACCATTCAGGTGCTCGAGAACCTCCAGGCCGTC
Organism: Pseudomonas sp. HMSC08G10; assembly: GCF_001808425.1. Taxonomy (NCBI): domain Bacteria; kingdom Pseudomonadati; phylum Pseudomonadota; class Gammaproteobacteria; order Pseudomonadales; family Pseudomonadaceae; genus Pseudomonas; species Pseudomonas sp. HMSC08G10. The sequence continues at coordinate 461,895 of NZ_KV793298.1, forward strand.
GCACAAGCCGCAGGCGGTAGTTTCTCGGACATTGGAAAACTCACTATTTACCTCACGGACCTCTCGCACTTCGGTGTCGTGAACGAAATCATGAGCCGTTATTTCGAGGCGCCTTTCCCCGCACGCGCTACCGTGGGTGTTTCTGCCCTCGCGTTAAATGCATTGGTTGCAATTGACGCAATCCTGGTACTTCCTCAAAAGGCGGGGTAATCCACCCGCTCTCTTCCCAACAAATTTCAGTTCAGCACTGGGCAGCGATCGCGTCTCTGCCCACGTGAATCACTCTCGATTGTGGCAGGGCAAATAGATGGCCAAGGCAGCCGATCTCGTTGTGCAATGTTTGGAAAGTGAAGGCGTCAAGTATGTGTTCGGCATTCCCGGCGAGGAGAACCTCGACCTGCTGGAATCCCTGCGCAAGTC
>NZ_KV793299.1:0-1043 GCF_001808425.1 Pseudomonas sp. HMSC08G10
AAAGTGCCGCCCTGGCCCTCGAAGAGAAGGTAATCGTGGAGCCGGGCGCAGTGGACGTCGGCAAATCGGCTTTCACTGCCAACCCACCCTCCGTCGTGGTAGGGACTGGCGAATCCGACCTTAAACTGGAGGTCAATGACGCCCAGGGCAATCCTGTTTCCGGCGTCGCGGCAGACCTGAGCTTCGATGTACGCGACAGCTTCGGCACACCGGCGGGTGGCGAAGTGACCATCACCCGTCTGCAGGAAACCACCCCAGGCATTTACACCGCCAAGCTCAGCGGCACCAAGGCCGAGGTCTGGACCGTGACCCCACAGCTCAAAGGCAGCGCCTTGAGCGCCTTGGCCACCGACGTGACCTTGGTTGCCGGTACCTTGGACACTGCCCTGTCCAAATTCACCGCCGCACCAAACCCTATCGATGCCAACGGCAGGGACAGCTCGCAGCTCACTCTCAGCGCCAAGGACGCCAAGAACAACCCGATCCCTGGCCTGGCAACCAAGCTCACCTTCACCGTGAAGAATGACCATGGCCAGGAGGCCGGCACAGCCGTCACTATCGAGAACCTGATCGAGTCCGCGCCAGGCACCTATACCGCGACCCTCAAAGGCAGCAAGGCCGACACCTGGACCGTGACGCTCATCCTCGACGGCGCCGCCACCGGCATGAGCGAGAAAGTGATGCTGATCGCTGGCGTGGTGGACGCAGGTACCTCGACGATCGCCGCCGCCCCGGACACCATCACAGCGAATGGTTCCACCCCGTCCGAACTGACCTTCATTGCCAAGGACGCCCAAGGCAACCCGGTCACCGGTATCGTTGGCGACCTTGCCTTCGACGTAACTGACAGGGCCGGCGGCGCGGCGGGTAGCGACGTGACCGTGGAACCCCTCAAGGAAACCACCCCAGGCACGTACACCGCGACGCTCAAAGGGAGGAAGGCCGATGTCTGGACCGTCACCCCACAGCTCAAGGGCAGCGCCATCGGTAGCCTTGCAGCCAAGGTGACCGTGACTGCCGGCCCCATCGCGGCAGCACGCTCG